>LFTM01000283.1:13650-16180 GCA_001513505.1 Clostridiales bacterium DTU092
GGGAGAATGCTACATTCGCATTGTAGAGGTCGTGGGTTCGAATCCCATCGTCTCCACCAAATTCGTTATATTTGTATTTGTTAATGCTGTTCCCATATCAAATTTCACCACATATACTAAAATACTGATCTTACCAGATTTCAGGAACAGCACATTTTATTTTTGGCAATAACCCTCTGTATCGCAAACGTTAATCACTGCTATAGATATAATTCTTCGCTTTTCTGCATATTCCTCCATATGTGGATATAATAGCATATACAATTTTAATACGAATTCTTTCCCTTCACACAAGCCACAATAGTTATTAACGAAATTCATTTAAAATATAACTACTTATTTATTTCCTTCAACTGAGCCACTATTTCATTTAGTTCCTTTTCCAGTTCTTCTATATCATCGTTTTTTCCGGGCAGTGACAATTTCCCTGTTATTTCCGCCAGCCTCATCCGCAGTATCGTTTCCCGTTCCTTCAAATTGTCATGCTCATCCTGCTGCTTATTATTAAAACCATCCTTCAGGCTTAAATACTGTGAATAAGATTCATGAAGAGTCCTGGTTTTACAATTTTCTATGACAATAATTCTGTCTGCCACTTTGTCTACCAGCCATCTGTCATGCGAAACCAAAAGAATAGTTCCTTCATATTCCATGAGTACTGATTGCAGAGCTTCCATGGAAAACACATCCAGATAATTTGTTGGTTCGTCAAGTATCAGTAAGTTAGCCTCCGAGACTATCAGCTTTGCAATGGAAGCCTTAACCATTTCACCTCCGCTGAGCAGCCCTACCTTCTTATACACATCATCTCTTTTGAATAATAAACGGGCCAGAATCGTCCTAACAATCCACTCCGGCTGATAGCTGCTTCTCATTATATTGTCCAGTATGCTCTTCTCAGGATCCATTATATCCAAATCCTGGCTGAAATACCCAATCTTTACTCCGTTAGCTATTTTTATATTCGGATGCCCGGACATTATCATCCTGATCAAAGTGGTCTTTCCAGTCCCATTTTTACCTACCAGTGCGGTTTTGGAACCTTTAAAAACTTCAAAATTTATATTGTCGAATAACAAGCGCTTTCCAAACCTCAGGGTAATGTTCTCCCCTCTGATTAACACCTGGCTTACCGGGGCATTTGTAAACTTAAACTCCATCTTAATAGGGTCCAACTCTCTGGGCTTTTCCTTGACTTCCAGCCTTTCCAGACGGCTCTGTATTGCCTTTACAGATTTATTCAATTTCTCCTGTACTTCAGTAGCTCTTCTCTTATGCAAACGCGCCTCAGAAATCCCCATCCTTTTGGGAGCTTTTCTGACCCGCTGTGCTTTACCCTTTAAATTGCTGAGAGCAGTCTCCAGCCTCCTCCTTTCGGAAATATACAGACTATACTCCAATTCCTGCCTTTGTTTTTCTGCTTCTTTCTGTTTTATATAATCGCTGTAATTGCCCGGATAATGTTTTGCTTCACCGTTTTCAAGCTCCAGTATGCTGTTGCAGAGTTTATCCAGCAGTTGACGGTCATGAGATATTAAAAGCAGTGCCCCCGGATATTCCATAAGCTTTTTTTCAATCAGCATAATACCTTCCGTATCCATATTACAGGTAGGTTCATCTGCAAACATTATCCCACTGTCTTTGCTGAATTGGCTTGCAGCCCTAAGTCTGGTCTGTTCACCACCGCTTAAGTAGCGAAGATCCCTGTCCTCAATTTGAAATTCACTGGCCATTCTGCCGTCAACTTTCTCATCTGTTATACCGAACTGCTTTATATAGGAAAAATCTGTATACAGTTTCACCGTTCCTTCATCAGGGATAATATTACCCGTAAGTATCTCCAAAAGAGTGGTCTTCCCCGCACCATTGAGTCCCACTACTCCTATCCTGTCTTCGCTATATATTTTTAAATCATCTATATTCAGTATCAATCTATCTCCATAATATTTTTTTATATTTTGCGCATGCAATAACAGCATAAAAAAACCTCCCTGCAATTATTCCAGAGAGATTTGTCCCTAATCCTGTTTTATTTACATGACCTTATCTGGTATTCATAGATTATATAACCGCCCGTCGTGCAAACCTACATATGATGACTGGCATTTTACACTCGATACATCAACGCCTTATGAACGGCACAGTATGAGCGTTTACTCTATCATCTGCTTGTCTGGGTCAATATGTTGTAAATTTTGTAAAACAATATAAAAACAGCATCAGGGAATAACCAATCTGGAATATTTTGAAATAACGAAATAGCGCATTTATCCACCATGCGCCCGGCAAAAACGCATTGATATTAACGGGATTTCTTAAAATATTCCTGATTAGTTACTTCCTCATGCCGATAGTACCTATCCTTTCTTGCTTACTAAACCGTTGTTCCTGCAATCCGAACCATAGTATTATATTACAATATCGGATCCATCTGTGTCAATAATTTTGAATGATCCGTATACCTGTACATCTAGAGAAGTCAAACATATGTGACACGACCTCTGAAAATTTTCTCTGAACAATGCTGTAG
>LFTM01000239.1:0-3037 GCA_001513505.1 Clostridiales bacterium DTU092
ATTTAAATTACAGAAATAAACAAGCCATGGTCAGCTCGGGGGAAACTCCATATATCCAACCATGGCTTTTAATATCTCCGGAATTTCACAGGACAGTATAAACTTAAAGCCAAAAGTTACAACTCAATCACAGTATTGCGTTCAGCTGATTCATACGCTTTATAGACAAGCTCCAGGGTCTTATAATTATCTTCGGCGGTAGTTTCAGCTTCCTGTTCATTATTTAGGGCAGCCAGCAAATTACGGTTTACTTCAACTATTGATGTATGCACCACTTCATACCTGCTGTCCACCCATGGGTAGTAAGGGATCTCCACCCTCTTTGCCATGGTGCCTTCCCTGGTGGTTACCTTTACCCAGTAATCCGGTGCCAATTCCAAAGATCCGGCTTCTCCCTCCACGGTAATAAAGGTTTCAGGGAAACGATCGTGCTCAACCTTCGATGCATAGGACAGTTCCACCGTCACATGAACACCGCTTTTCATCTTAAGGGAAAGGGTAGCAACGTCTTCCCCCTTAATATTCTTATGAACCTTTGCAGTCTGGCAATACAGGCTCTTAACCTCACCAAACAGAAATCTGACAACATCCAAAATATGAGTTCCCATATCCGTTAATATAAACTGCTCAAGTTCTGCCAGAAAAGGCTGGTTCTCAAACACGGGGAAACTGTTTGAATAGATAACCCTGGCTCTGAAAGGCTTCCCGATAACACCTTCATCCATTTTCTTCTTTAATGCACGGATAGGAAGCTGCCAACGCCAGTTTTCATGTATATACAGTGGAACCCCCGCTTCCTTGCATGCTTTTATCATGCGGGCGGCGGACTCCAAATCCGGAGCCATGGGCTTCTGACAAATAACCGGAACGCCATACCTGGCCGCCATCAAGGTAAACTTCTCATGAGTTTCCACATTGGTTATTATATCAACAAAGTCCAGCCGTTCATTCTCAAACAGCTCTTCGGCGGTATCATAAACCTTAGGAACACCAAATCTTTCTGCTATTCTTTCAGCCTTCTCCCTGCTGCGGTTGTATACGGCTACCAGTTCAACGCCGCCAACCTCTTCCCATGCCGCTATCTGGTATTGAGACCAGAAACCACAGCCTATCACAGCAAACCGTTTCATTTTAGCAACCTCCTATTCGTTTAAGAGCTCCGGATGCAGCATTTTTTGAATAGTGTCCTTAACAACCTCGGGCTCGAATACCTCTCTCCAGTTTTCTTTAAAAATTCTTTTATACCCTATTTTTATTGCAATCTTGGCTGCATCGGAGAATGGGGAAGAAACCTCGCCGAATACAATTGCAAGGGGAATTTGGATATGACCAAGCAGGAACGATCTGGCAGCCTCTTCGGGCACTCCCCGTTTAACCACTTCATCGTATGCTTCTTTCATCAACGTGGCAGCTGCAGCTACAACCACCTCGGCAGCAGCCGGCTCCAAGAGAGCCATCTGCTCTACAGTTATACGGTGACATTTAACTACCGGGGCAAACATATCTTTGCACACCTTCTCAGCTGCATCAAAAAGCTCCTCTTTACCCTGCAACAACGCTATAACGATATCCTGTTCAGCAGCTATGCCTCCAAAGCGATCCTTACGGGCTTCATCGGTTTTTTGTTCATAAAAAAGAGCCGGATGACAGGGATGTGTAACAACAAAGGTGCAGTCATCACGAAGCGCCAGTTCATTTGCACATGCTGCTGCAGGATCCAGGGTTATGAGCACTGCATCTTTTTTAAGCATGGGAACAACATAACCTGATACTTCTTTGATTTTTACATCCGGAACGGCAAGAATTACTATGTCGCTTTGAGCTGCCGTATCTTCAATGGAAGAAAGGGATAAACCTCTTTCCTTCAGTCTGGCTATACCGGCAGGACCATTTTCACATAACATCAATTCATAATCCTGCTTTACCAGATTGTCTACAATTCTACAGCCCATTTTTCCGCCTGCTCCAATAATACCTATCCTCATTTAACCCACTCCTTTAAAAATTTAATGCTTTGATCTGCCCAGTCCTTTTCCTTCTGCACAGTTGTTTCTATATCTCCTGTAAAAGGAGTCCATAATTCCAGAATAACATTGGGATCCCTTCCATGGCTTTTTAATGCTTTCGCTGCATAATCCAAATCCAGTTGACCGCTGCCGGCGGGTGCCCCTTTCAACTCAAAACCCATATTATGATCAAGCCTTGATATGACAAAGTCCTTTACATGAAGATTAATTGTATAGGGCGCCAGCTCCCTTATTACATAGTCTGGTCCTTCCAGCGCACCAAAGGAATTAACGGTATCCAGGCATATACCTGCGAAAGGTGAACCTATAGCTTTAATCAGACTAATTAATTCCTTCACCTTGTGTCTTTCATGATTTTCAATTGCCAGATAAACTTCTTCTTTTTCAAAGGCATGTATAACCTCTTTTATAAGCTTTGCCGCTTCCTCTATGCCTACATAACCATTGTCCTTTTGAACAATGGTCCTGAGGATATCGGAGTTCATCAACTTACAGATCTCTAAGTACTTCATGAGATGATCCGGTTCCACGCCGCGGGTGCCTATCTCCAGCTGAATGTGAAGACTGTCTGCCAAATCCCTTATTTCTGTCAGCTCCTCGTTACTCAATGTATGCAACGGGAGATTATCACATATCTGCACTACTGAAACACCATATTCATGCGCTTGTCTTATAAGCTCAAAGGCATCCATCGGTTTATCAGTCTTCGGGTAGCCGGGCACCCCTATAGCCCAGGTAAAGGTATAAGTACCAATTCCTAATAACATTTTTGCCCTCCATTTAATAATCAACCATATAAATCTGGTTATTTTATATTTTTTATGCTATAAAACTATGGATTTGATTGTATGCGATATTATATGGAAAGGTTAAATACTTCCACAGCAGTTCCGGATAATACTCTTTCCAACTGCTTTTCATCCTCTATCAAAGTACGGTATTTGGCCAGCTCTACCGGTACATTTATGGCGTGATCCGATGAAAACATTATCTTTTCGGGACCAATTTCC
>LFTM01000239.1:3131-11526 GCA_001513505.1 Clostridiales bacterium DTU092
CACAAACAGTGCCTGCTGAAAGTGCATACCGCCGCCTGCATGTGCTATGATTATCGGTACATCATTAAAATCTTTCGCAATATACGCCAGATTAATAGGATCGGCAAACGGAACACCGTTTCCGGTATGAACCATTGCAGGGACTTCCAGTTCCCGGGCTACTTCAAAAACATATCTGCCGTCTTTTGACTCCGGGTTTACTGCATGGGCGATCGGCGTGATCTTTATACCGACGAAACCCAGCTCTTTAATGCAGCGTTCGGCTTCTCTCCAGTAATCTTCCTGTGTAAAATGCGGGTTTATCGATGCCATTCCCCAGAAACGGCCGGGGTTATCCTGGCAAAACTTATGTATACGATCGTGAACAGCAGCGGTATCTTCCATATAAGGCCTGGAAATAAAGGGTTGAACTATTGCACCGGTTACACCAAACCTGTCATAATAATACAGCAGATTCTCCTCGGTAGACTCCTCGTCAAAGACATAATCGTAACCTAAATGAGCGTGCACATCAATGATTTTCATTAAAGAGCAGCCTCCATTCTTCTATGGATTTTTGAATTGCATCCAGGGCTTTTTCCCTGTCCCTTTGCTTTATAGCCATTACAATATTTTCATGCAGTTCTACGGCATTCTTACAGTTTTCAGGATAGTTATAGGTTTTTTCTACATAGGGCTTAAAAAACTCCATTACAAAATTATAGATCTTCTCTATTAGCACATTACCGGTTGCTTGCCCCAAAGTCCTGTGAAATTTCAGTTCGTGCTCAACCAGGTCCTGAGCATTATTTTGGGCCCCATTAAAGCATAACTGTTTCAAGTTATTATGCACCTGTTCCAGTTTTGCCAACTCCTCGTCCGTCGCCTTTTTAATCACCAACGTAACAATCTGCGACTCCAGAAGCTCCCGCAATTCCGCCATTTCCGGCGCATCTGCACGGCTTAATATAAGGTTAAACAAAAAGGGATCAATGTTAGATTTGTTGGAAGGTTCGGCTATATAGGTTCCATGCCCCCTTCTTATTTCAACAACCCCAAAAGCGGACAATATCTTCATTGCCTCCCGGATAGAACCTCTGCTGACATTTAAAGATTCTGCCAGAGCTGTTTCACTCGGGAGCATGTCCCCTGGTTTTAATTTCCTGGTTATCAATAGATCTTTAATTGTGTTAATAACATACTCTACTGTCGATTCCCGTTTTTCAGGTTGGAAAAAATCTAATTTCGTCATATATAACATCTTCCTCCGTAAACATTATACATCAAACGTCTGATGTCCGTCAATTTTATTTTACTGACCCTGCCATTTGTTTCCCTTTCTGCATGTGTTACATAGTCCGATAAACATTATATCCACATCATAAATTTCCAGCGTTCGTCAATATCTATGATATCATTGCATTTAACACACACTCATGTTATTCACATATGCTAATAACATAATGCACCCATATTTTGTTATTTTTAAATGCTCATAACTTAAATTCAAAAAAAGGACCCGTACAACGACGGATCCATTCATCTAGTATTATATCCTGATAACTTTATAACACGGGTTTAATTTTTAACATGTTCCTATCTGCAACAGTCTTAATGTAATCGAATGCTTCAATGTATTCCTCCTGAGTATCCAGATGCTCAATTAAAACCGGCATATCTGGATCCAAATCCTCTACCAGTCTGAGAAATACGGCATAATCTATAGTGCCTTTTCCGGGAGCCACTTCGCGAATAATGGTAGTAAAGCGGTTTTCCATGATAACGTCTTTTGCATGAATGCTTTTTATGTAAGGCCCCAGCTTATCAAAGCACTCCTTGATAAATTTATCGTTAAACAGGTACTTCTGCGGAGAATTGATCATGTTTACAAAATCAAGGTGAACTCCAAATTCCTTCCTGTCTATATCCTTTATCAGACGCAGATAGCTGTCCGGAGAATCGGGATACATCCATGGCATGGGTTCAAGGGTATAAAATGTATTTTTCGGTTTTACATCATCGATAATTTCACGGACACTGTCCACTATCAATGCATATGTATCCTCGCTGTAATTATCCCTGTAAAAGCCATCCCAAATCTCTCCCCTGGAACCGGCTATGTTGACACAGCACCTTGCCCCAATCCTATCGGCCAGATCCAGCTGTTTTTTGCAATATTCCAAAGCTTTCTTACGTTCTTCTTCATCCTTTGAAACAGGATTGCTCCACGCTCCTACTTCAGCAATCACTACACCAGCTTTTTTAGCTTCTTCCACATAGGCCTTCACCAGCTCATCCGGTGCATCAGGCCCCACCGGTGCCAGAACAGCGCTGTACCGGAGTTCTTTTACAATTTGAATCCATTCATGGGGATCATTGTAACTTCTCAAAATCGATCCGCCAAGTCTCATCTTAATGAGCCTCCTTTCATTCTACTTATTTCTTACAAAATTACCATTTATTATCGAGCCCCACTTTAGTTCCCGGGCTTTTCGAAACATCTCTTTATCCCTGCGTCTGACAACGGTGTTTACCAGCCCATCGGGCGTGCACAGGTTAAGGTATATGTGTCCCTTCCTGATCTGAGGGTGGCGGATTACCCGTCCGTCAACATCCATTCCTTTGGTACGGGATAAGCACAAGAAAGAAAATTTCTCATCCTCGTAAGACAGCTCTGCGCCCTTGACCTGCCGGTGCAGGCCACTGCGGGCTACCCGCCGGGAGAAGTGACACCAGTCATTGTCCTGAATCGGGCAGGGCTTTTCATGAGGACAGGGTGCCACAATGCTAGCACCTTGATCCAGCAGCTGCTCCCGTACCTGCTTTATATTCAAAAAACCCGCAGGTGTGCCTGGTTCAATTATAATCAATAGCTGAGCCGTGCTTTCCCACAGCCTCTCCACAAAAGCAGCTCTGGATTCCTGCGGCAGCTCGTTGAGCACATAGGCCGCAATCACCGCATCATAAGGCTTAATCTCCCATCCATCTCTGATATCAGCCTTTATCCAGTTTACCTGCTCTTTGGAAAACATGCCGGAGCGGGCACATAACTTCCTGCCCAGCTCTATCATATTTTGATCCCGTTCAATTAAGGTTATATGATCCAGAGCCGGCCAAAGAGGAGAAGCTGCCCACATGGCAGTACCCGGTCCGGCTCCGGCATCAAGGAGGGTTTTGATTTCTAAATCAGGCAGGCGTTCCATGGCCTGTTCAATTGAAAAGTATATTGCAGCATATGTGGCGGGCATCCGGAAAACGGCATAAGCCAGCGCATCTTGATAAGAATCCATACACACCTTTTCCCGCGATGGCTCACCAGAGCGGTACCTTCCGGAAATTTTCTCAGTCAGCACCGCCAGCTTTTTTACCGGCAATCCGGAAAGCTGTTCCTCAATAGCAGCATGTAGTTGGGAAGGGAATTCCATACACAATACCCCTTTGTCTAAACCTTAATGCTTTTCCATTTACCTGAGTTAAACCTTAAAAGTACCAGCAGGGAGCGAAGAAGCTGATCGGCTGCCAGCGCCACCCATGCCCCTTCCAAACCGGTTTTCAAAACATATATTGCTAACATAGCTATTCCGGGACGAACCAGCAAAACAGTTATAAATATTACAACCGCAATGGCTCTGGTATCCCCTGCGCCCCTTAAAGCACCGGAAAGAATAAACTGGGAGGATTGAAACGGCTGTATGAAAGCTACCAGCATCAGTATTTTTGCGCCTTGTTCAATAACATCCAGGTTATCGGTATACAATCTTACAATATTTTTCCCAAATAGTATAAATGTCATAGCAAGCAGCAGGGAAACCATCATTCCTATCCGTCGTGTATACCTGCTGTATGACTGGGCCATATCAGGCCGCTTCCTTCCCAGGCTCTGCCCCACAAGAGATGTAGCTGACACGGCAAAAGCCTGACCGTTCATGAAGGACATGGCTTGTATATTCATACATACATTATGAGTTGCAAATGCCAGAGTGCCAAGGGATGCAACGGTCTTTGCGTAGGTTATCATACCTACCCGCATGATCAGCTGTTCAAACACGGAAGGTATACCAATTCTGAATATCCTTTTTATTGTCTCCCAGTGGGGCTTGAAACCTTCCTTTATCCTGAGCTGCAGGAACTGGTTACCTTTAAGGACAGCAATCAGAGCCATCACAAATGCTGTACACTGTCCGATAACGGTTGCCAGCGATGCTCCCGCAACCTCCAGCCTTGGAAAACCAAAATGTCCGTAGATCAATACATAATTGAAAACCACATTAACCAGATTGGCTGTCAAATTATATATCATGGCCGTTCTTGAATCCCCTATACCTCTCAAAGCAGCAGTTATTGTACTGGTCAGAGCCAGTACCACAAACCCAGCCATCTGTATCTGCAGATATTGTGTTCCTGCAATCAGGGTCTGTTCATCAGCCGCCCCCATGAAACGAATCATGGGCTTTGCAAATGTAAAACCGATAACCGAAGATATGGCGGATAATACAAAGGTAAGCAGCAATGCCTGACGTAAAACCAAATTCGTCCTTTTGTAGTCCCCTTCGCCTTTGTGCCTTGCGATCAGGGCGGTAGCACCAACATTCATGGCCATAAACATGGTCATTAACAAAAATTTAGGCTGGTTGGTAAGCCCTACGGCCGCAATGGCCCACGGCCCCAACCGCCCTACCATCATCATATCTACCATTGATACAATCTGTGTAAGAACAAATTCCATAAATGCCGGCCATGCTATTCGCACTATGTCGGTGTACAACATTTTAGAGGTTACGCCTTCCGGCAATTTTCTGCTTACCCGCTCATACAGCCCAAAACTATTCGGATCCCCATCTCCCGGTTCTACAATATCCAAAGCCATCCGGTATTCCTTTTGAGGTTTTCTCCTGCGATACCTGGTTATTAAATTGCTAATTTTAATGTTCACTTTCCCCTTACACTTCCCTTACACCATAAAAACTACATACATAAACTATCATAGCATAAACAAATTTTTATGTCTAATTATGCTATATCCTGTTTTAATAATTCATCCCAGTATTATCTCTGCTTGCTTTGCATATCTGTTAATTACATCATCTATTTTGAAGATCTCTGCATTATTCATATAAGTATGAATCTTATTGTTGAAAGGTCTGTACCAATGCTCGGGTATACCGGTTTTTCCTACCAGGGCACCTACTATACTTCCGGCAGTAGCAGCGGTACAGTCGTTGTCAAGACCCATAGCCACCGTTTGTGAAAGTACCTTTGTCACATCGTTTCCACCTATAGTAAGCCCGAAGATAGTCAGGCATGCATTGTTTATCGTATGAACACCGCTCATGCCTTTAAACCTGTCATCCACTGCCTGGCGTGCATCACGGTAATCCTTTATATTTTTAGCTTCTTCGAGAGCCCATCTGACCGCATCTGCCAACAGGCAGTTTTCCGGTATCTCGGTAAGACCTACCTTAAGAGCATCTACCGCATTATCTACTGCAAAGGCAGCAGCCTGGGCTGCGCTGAAAAACATCTCACCATATATACCGTTGCGCCGGTGGCTGAGATAAGCATCCCTGTATGCCATTTCCGCAGCCTTTTCAGGATATCCCGGTGCCAAATAGGCCCATCCGTCCGAACGAATATCGGCACCTATCCACTGGCAGTATGGATTGCCCTTATCAGCTGCTTCATACGCACTTATACCGGCTTTAATATTCCTCAGGGCTATATCCTCAGCCGTACATGCTATAGGTAGATATTTAATCCATGCCTTGGCCACGTCCTCGGTTGTAAAATCTTTCCCGAAATCTTCCACTATCAATAAACCTAACAGTGTGTATGTAACGTCGTCATCTACAGGCACCCCATCCATCTTGTCACGGGTATAGTCCTGGTTGCGATTTTTATCATACCTGAGATTCGAAGGATCTTTAGCCTGTGACCAGTAGTCGACCGGAGGGAAAGGATCTCCGATAAACTCAGCCCATTCACGCATACTCTCTATAGGCCAGCCCTCTACAATAGCGCCAAGAGTACAGCCGGCCATACGGGCAAGAAGGGCTCCCTCAACCTTTTCCAAATACTTTTCCCTGTCGAATTTTCCCCACAGCCTCCTGGGACCATCCGGCCTTAATTTACGAATATCCTCCAAACAATTAGGCTCCTGCAACGCCAGCTTCTCGTCAATGGGCAAGCTGTTAATTTGCGATATGGCTTCCTTCAGACTTTCTTCGGCCTTCAGCAGAATGTTTTCTACATCCTGCACGTTTGCACCGTATTCACATCGCAATTTGGCATACTCATATAAATGTTGCAGGACAGCGCGGTAATCAGGCATATTGGGATATTGCATATTTTTTACCTCCTTAAAATCAATTTTCAGACAAATCTATGAATATTTTATTACACTTTTACCTCCTTTGTCAAAAAACCTGCTGTATGAAAATACATAATAATTTACTTAAATATTATTCCAAACAACAGGGGTAAATAGGCAGCAATTGCCCAGAATTATTGTGAACAAAATAAATGGGCATAAAACCTTCATCATATACTTTAAGGTTTCATGCCCTATACAGATATATGTACTTCTTTGTTTGAAATCGGCTTTCAAACCAAATGGCATTCCTTAGTATTTTTTCTTTTTTCTTTTAACAAATACCACCTTTACTCCCTCAACCGTGCTCTTGGTACCGGAATATAACCCCGATGCTGCCAATCCTAAGGATATCCCAAGCAATATGCCTTTTTTTATATCATCCGGGGACAGATATATGATTCCTATGACAATCCCAAGCACTACCGCAACTATTGCAGAAAACTTTGAGGGAAGGCCGATCTGTTTAAACAGCTCCACAATACCGACTATAAGCGGGATAACAGCCACGTCATAAATGGTCATAGATAATACCTCCTTGTACTAACCATAAATCCCCACATCCACAGCTATATTACAAGAATATGCAGCAAAAACAGGATTAAGCACAAAAAAACCGGGATTTCTCCCGGCTTTATCATCCTTTTATCACCGCTATAGTCCTCAGCTTTTTCAATGGTTTAACCAGATCCAGTTCCTGGCTTATAACAAAGTCAATATCCTTATATGCCAATCTGAACTCTTCAGCAACATCTTTTTTTCTTACCTTTCCTAAAATAACATTCTGATCTTTTAAATCCTCCAGCACATAGTTCACCGGGTATTCACGTTTTGCCTGCCTTCTGGACAGCTGACGCCCCGCTCCGTGGGAACAGGAGTAAAAGCTTTCGGGATTACCCAGCCCTTCAACTATATAGGAATAGCTCCCCATTGCTCCCGGAATAATTCCCGGCATCCCCTTTCGTACGCATATGGCTCCCTTCCTGTGAACCCAGACCATTTTACCGTAGTGCTCTTCAAAGGCTGCATAATTATGATGGGCATTAACATCATTTTTGAAGGTGATGTGCTTAACGCTGTCTGTCAGCTCCTCCTTTACCACTTCCATCATTACATGCCTGTTCTCCCTTGCAAAATCCAGAGCAAGATTCATCCACTCAATATACTCCCTCCCCTGCTTTGAGTCAACCGGCAGGTATGCCAGATCATATTCGGGAGGAACGGGTGACTTCCAGCTTTTGTTAAGCTCCTTTGCAAGTCTGTTATAGTACCCGGCAACCTTGTACCCGAAATTCCTGCTTCCGCTATGTACCATTACACACAGCATGCCTTCTTCATCTTCCTGCAGCTCGATAAAATGATTTCCCCCTCCCAGGGTACCAATCTGGTAATAGCCGGCATCAATCTCTTTAACCAGCTCATTGTCCTTCTGCCTAAACCCTGACTTGACCGCCTCATCCAGTACCTGGCTTTTCTGCTTCGTCTTGTGATGTGAAAATCCGGTAGGAATCCTGCGCATAATCCGGTTTACCAGTTGTTCATACTCCTCCCTGGATAATTCGTCCTTTGAAATATTGGTCTCTACATAGGCTACTCCACACCCTATATCAACCCCTACTGCGTTGGGGATAATAACGTCTTCCAGAGCAACAACACCACCTATAGGCATCCCGTAACCGCTGTGGGCGTCCGGCATAAGCGCTACCCACCTGTGGACAAACGGCAGGTTGGACAGATTCAGCGCCTGCTGCAGACACTCAGCCTCAAGCTGCCCCTCATGCTCCAGCCACACCTTTATGGGCACTCTCTGCCGCTCCCTGTCATAAATCACAAACAATAACATCACCCCTGATAATAAGCATATTTTAAGCCTCCATACATGTTCATTTTAACAATAAATACCGGACACCGCAACCGCAGGGGGATTTTGGACTATCTGCAATTCAAAGATTAGTCAACAGTAGAATAAAAAAATAATTCCCAATGAATTTATATATGACAGCACTTTAATAAATTCCAGCGATAGAGGATTTATCAATTCTTTATCAT
>LFTM01000206.1 GCA_001513505.1 Clostridiales bacterium DTU092
AAAATGCTGGTCCACCACCACATCTTTTAACAAGCCTAATCCCGGAGCCATTTTAAGTGTACACTTCTTAGGCGCATCATCATCATTGCCAGAAGTAATCATGGTTTCACTCATGACCGAAGCACCTGCACTTGTCCCCGCAATTACAACCCCACGGTAGTAAGCTTTTTTTAAAATTTCCTCTGCTTTGGTTCCGCCAAGCAAAGATGTAATGCGTAACTGATCGCCTCCCGTAAAGAATATACACGAGGCCTTCTCTATCCGTCCTACAAATTCATCATAATTTGCATCCTGCCTTGAATGAATATGTATCGCGTTTATATTTTCGACTCCAAGCCGTTTAAAAATATGAGTGTATTCATTTCCTATTCTTTCGGGATATTCACTGGCCACCGTCATTATCACTATATTTGCATCCCGGCGGCCTGCAAGATCAACAAGTTTTTTTAATATTGTACAATCTCCCTCTTTATCTTCAGCGCCACCGATGATCATTAACTTACCTTTTACCTTTTCTTTCATATCACTCCCTGCCTCCATTTAGTGCAATAGTTTTATTTTTCCAAAAATAGAAAACATTATTCCTGAATTGCACAATAAGAAAACACACCCGCTTATTACAGGTGTGTTTTCTTATTTCTCCCGTTAAAATATCCTTAGCTTGTCCATATGATATAGTCCAATGTGGATTAAAGGTTTGGGTTGACTTTGGATTTTTCAGCTTTCAACGCATTTGACTGACCAATAATATCCAATATTTTCTTTCTTCTGCGAAATCCATCTATATAGCTTATCCCGCTTCCTAATACAAACAATATTATAGGAATAATGGCTATACCGGGCATTAAATGCTTCATTGTCGCAGATTTATCAAAAGTAATAAATATCTTTGTATATGGTATGAGCCATACTCTCAATGCTGTACTGAACCAGTTAACCTGATTGGGAGCGGGCTGATAAGTCATAGCCAATACATACAGAACAATAGCCGGTATTGAAGCAATTAATCCGGTTATAAATCCATTATACACGTTATAAATACCTTTTTTACAATCATCCAATCCCCTGGCACTCATATCAATATATATAATGAACCAGAATACCGCCATATACACAACACCTATGAGCCATTGGTATATCTGGTTGTTTTCAAATATACTGAATAATGATGGAAAAAAAATAAACAGAACTATCGACAAAACAGCGTGCGTCCCTGTTAAGCGTAAACCACGCTTGATAAACCACATAATTACACCCCCTTTACAATGTAATTATACTATAAGTAAGGTAATTTTTCTACCTTGTTACACGGGAAGCTCAATTTTTATTTTTTCTATACTTCATATCGTGCAGGCAAATAAAAAGGGCAGCGGATTAACCGCTGCCTATTTCAAATTGTTTTTAAACACATAGATTGCAGCCTGGGTACGATCGCTAACATCGATTTTTCTAAATATATTTGAAACATGATTTTTCACTGTTTTTTCACTGATATACAATTCATCAGCTATCTCCCTGTTATTCTTTCCATCAGCTATCAGCATCAAAACTTCTATCTCCCTCTGGGTTAAATTATTCTCTTCAAATTGCTTTTTTACCGAATGATATGTCATCTTTTCAAAGTCCCTTATGAGCCTGCTTGTAAGGTTAGGCTGTATGTATGTTTCTCCCCTGTATACATCCCTTATTGCTTTTATTAGATGATCTATCTCTGCATCCTTCATTATATAGCCGTCAGCACCTACTTTTACAGCTTCTACCAGATATTCCTGGTCATCATGTATCGTCAGTACAACAACTTTTGCCTTACAGCCGTTCTCTTTTAGTTCCCGTATAGCGTTTACGCCGTTTTGCACCGGCATATTAACGTCCATTAATATCACATCGGGATTAAGCTGTATTGCTTTTTCCACCGCTTCTTTACCATTAGAGGCCTCTCCAATCACTTCAATATCGCCTTCCAGTTCCAGAAGTTGTTCCAGTCCTTTTCTTATAAGTGAATGGTCATCGGCTATCAAAACCTTTATTTTGTCCATTAGCTATTCCTCCTCTTCTATTTGCTCTATAGGTATTTGCAGCAGAAGGGTAGTACCTTTCCCAGGCTGTGAATGGATTTTTAATTCTCCCTTAAGCAGTTCTGCCCGCTGTCGCATACTGTATATACCAAATCCGCCATCCTTAACAT
>LFTM01000318.1 GCA_001513505.1 Clostridiales bacterium DTU092
CCTGTAATGGACAAGGGAACCAACTGGGTTGCGCTGGATGCCTTGCACAGCAGGGATAAGGATAGACTAAAGAAAGCCCATGATATGCTTGATGACCTGGGATGCAACATTGTCCGCTGCTGGGGCGGAAATGTATATGAGGATCATGAATTTTTCGATCTGTGTGACGAAAGAGGCATCATGGTATGGCAGGACTTTACCCTGGCTTGCGGGATCTATCCACAAAATGACGAATTCTGCAGCATAATTGAAAATGAGGCTACAGCCATAGTCAAAAAATTAAGGAATCATCCTTCACTTCTTCTGTGGGCGGGGGATAATGAAATAGACGGCATGTATTACTGGAATAAATATTGTCTCCCTACAGCCCGTTATAACAGAATTTCCAGGGAGATACTACCCAGGGTAGTAGGCAGCCATGATCCGTTCAGAATGTTTATACCTTCATCGCCATATATCCCGGATCATATAACAGGTGACTTGTCGGTACCTGAACAGCATAACTGGGGACCGAGGGACTATTTCAAAGGTGATTTTTACAAACATTCAACCGCACATTTTATCAGTGAAATAGGTTATCATGGATGTCCTGCGGTATCTTCGATAAAAAAATTCATAGCTCCCGATAAGCTGTGGCCCTTTATGGATAATGATGACTGGGATACCCATAATACCGACTATATAAAAGCCGAGAGGAGAGGCTACAATCGCAATAAACTAATGGCTGACCAGGTGGAGATCATGTTTGGTTATGTTCCTGATAACCTGGAAGAGTTTGCGTTGGCATCGCAGATTAGCCAGGCGGAGGCTAAGAAATTCTTCATTGAAATGGTAAGGCTAAAAAAATGGAGAAGGACAGGGATCATCTGGTGGAATCTCCTGGACTGCTGGCCCCAGTTTTCCGATGCCATAGTAGACTATTACTTTGTAAAGAAGCTCGCCTATCATTATATTAAAAGGGTGCAGCAGCCCATATGCCTTATGATAGATGAGCTGCAAAACTGGGAACATAAAGTAGTTTTAGGCAACGATAGTAACGAGACGGTTGAGGTATCGTATGCCGTAGAAGACGGCGATACCGGTGAACTGCTCCTTAGCGGAAAAACCGTATCAAAAGCAAATGAGAACAAGGTAGTCGGTGCAATCCGTATGCTGCCGGGTACTAAAAAACTGTTTATCCTAAGATGGAAGATCGGCAATACAGAATACGGGAATCATTATATTTCCGGATATGTACCTTTTGAGTTGGAGCAGTATAAACGCTGGCTGAAAAAAATTGAAACGCTTCCTCAACTTTTTGATAATGAGTGGTCATGGAGGTGAATTAATTCATGGGTAATGACTACCTGTTGGGGATAGATATTGGTGGTACCAAGTGCGCTGTTTTAGTAGGTGACAAGCAGGGAAGGGTATATAAGCGTTATGCTTTTCCTACCCGTGCCCAGGGAGGTCCTTATGATGTTATAGACAAAATAGTGGAGATCGCTGATGTAATTTTGAATGAGCTGTCCATTGGTATAGATAGCATATGCAGCGTTGGAATCAGCTGTGGGGGTCCTCTGGATATAAAGAAAGGCATTGTATTGTCTCCTCCCAATTTACCCGGCTGGGATGAGATTCCCATAGTGGATATACTTAAGGACAAGTTCAAAAAAGATGTATTTATTGAAAACGATGCAAATGCCTGTGCCGTTGCTGAATGGAAGTTTGGTGCCGGACGTGGCTGCAGCAATATGATATTCCTTACTTTTGGGACGGGTCTGGGTGCCGGCTTGATACTGGACGGACGGCTTTACAGAGGGACCAATGATATGNNCAATGATATGGCAGGAGAGGTAGGGCATATCAGGCTTGCAACGGATGGTCCGGTTGGATACGGGAAAGCAGGATCCTTCGAAGGATTTTGCAGTGGCGGGGGCATTGCTCAATTAGCCAGAGATGAAATTATATCCAGGCTAAGACGGGGAGAAACCGTGGCGTTCTGTCCTACTGAAGAAAAAGCTCAAAGCATTACGGCTATGGATGTGGGTTTGGCTGCTTCGGATGGTGATCCCGTTGCAATAGATATTTTAAAAATGAGTGGAAGATACTTAGGGATGGGCTTATCCATACTTGTAGACATATTGAATCCTGAACGCATCATCATTGGCGGAATATTTTCCAGATGCCGGGAATTTATACAACCCGCTGCCGAGGAAATATTAAGAAAAGAGGCATTGACATCTTCATATCATGTTTGTGAAATCTTACCGGCCGGTTTAGGTGAGAAAATAGGGGACATTGCAAGCCTGTGTGTCGCAATGGGGATTGACTGATGTTGAGTGAGGTGTTCAAAATGGCTGCATCAATGGATATACTTGAAGATTTACTGGAAAGATACCCTGTCTTAAGAGAATGCAGAGATGATATTCTAAAAGCCTATGATATTCTGGTGGAGTGTTATGAAAAAGGCAACAAAGTGCTGATAGCAGGTAATGGGGGAAGTGCTGCTGACGCAGAGCATATTGTGGGTGAACTGATGAAAGGCTTTATGAAACGGAGAGAGCTTCCGGACAAAGTAAAGGCGTTAATTATCGAAAGAGATCCCGAACTGGGTGATGTACTGGCTGAAAAACTGCAGGGAGCACTCCCGGCCATTGCCTTAACTTCCCAAACATCAATTTTCACTGCCTTTGTTAATGATGTTGATGCTGATCTGGTTTTTGCTCAACAGATTCTTGGGTATGGAAAACCCGGTGATGTCTTTATAGGCTTAACCACCTCCGGAAATTCAGCTAATATTGTGTATGCGGCATATCTGGCAAATACCCTTGGCGTTAAAACAATCGGACTTACCGGAAGAACCGGTGGCAGATTAAAAGAGCTGTGTGATGTAACTATAAGAGTTCCTGCTGATTCCACACCCCATGTTCAGGAGTTGCATCTGCCGGTCTATCATGCGCTGTGTGCCATGGTAGAAGAGAAATTCTTTGGCTGGAAATAGATTTTTCAACCATATCCAGGCACGCTCTCCTTTCGTACAGACTTTCATAATCCAGCTTGCTGGAATTGCCGGTGACGGGGGCGGAAGTTATTTAGCAACTGAAAGGGCAGTAGCTGGAAAGGGTTATAGTGCCTGTATGTTTTGCAACCTGGTATCACCTGAAGGCGGCCAGGAACTGGTAGACGAGACGGTAAAAACATTAAAAGAAATTTTTAATAAATAGTTTCTGGGGGGAAGGATTATGTTTATACCATATCCATTTTACTGGGACGATGTGCCAATCGATATCTCCTTTGTGTTTGAAAAGGAAAAACCGGCCGGGAAACATGGATTTTTAAAAGTAGAGGGCGAGAACTTTGTGTTTGAAGATGGAACAAAGGCTGTATTTTGGGGGACAAATTTTAATAGCGGGCTGAATTTTCCGCCTTTTGATTTCAGCGAAAAAATTGCTAAAAGATTGGCCAAGATAGGGATTAACCTGGTGAGGTTTCACCAGATGGATGCGGAGTGGGCAACTCCCAATATATTTCAATTCACAATGGGTCAGAGAAAAGGCAACACTTTAAGCTTTGATCCCGAGAGTATGAAGCGCCTGGACTATTTAATCTACTGTCTGAAAAACGAGGGCATATACATATATATGGATATGCTCACGTATAGAAAATTCAAATCAGGGGATGGAGTTTATGCAGCACACGAACTTCAGGATGCTGCCAGACCCTACTGTCTGTTTGACAGACGGTTGATAGAGCTGCAGAAGAAGTTTAACTATGATCTATGGACTCATATAAATCCGTATACAGGACTTGCCTATAAAGATGATCCGGCTATTATACTCACAGAGATAATAAATGAAGGGGATATGTTCAGCCGGCCCATAACAATTCCGTATTACAAAGAAATGCTTGATAAAATGTACTATGAATGGCTGGAGGAAAGGGGCTTGAATATCCCAAAAGGAGAAATTGATTATACATCAAAAGATCCTGTTATGATTGAGTTTTTAATACACATTCAGGAAAGCTATTTTAAAGAAATGATCCAGCATTTGAGGGATATAGGAGTAAAGGTACCGATAACGGGTACCAACTGGGCTATAAATGCGGCAAACAGGAAAACTCAGTCTGTTACCGATTTTGATGACGGACACGCTTATTGGTATGGCTGGAAGTGGCAGGAGTATGTAAAAGAATTTATGAACAAACCCATGGTTAAGGAAATTGATGCAATGCTGCCTGGCTTATCATTTCAAAGAAAACTCAATCGGCCATATTTTGTATCAGAATGGGATATGCCCTGGCCAAATGAATGGCGCGCCGAGAGCCCTATCTATTTGGCAGCTATAGGAGCATTCCAAAACTGGGCAGGGTTTGCAATTCATACTTACAGTTACTCCACCCTTAAAGATATTAAGATAACAGGCAAAGAAGTCAGCTCCCGGGCGATCGGCAGCGTTCCCTACAGGGAAGGGATATTTAGCGCATGGAATGATCCTGCTAAATTCGGCCTCTTTTATCATTGTGCTTTACTGCTCAGAAGGGGAGATGTAAAGAGCGCAAATGAAAGCTATGAAATATTGGTAGATGATATGGCACTTACCCCTGAAGAAATTCCGGCATTGAGTTTAATCACAGAAAAGCACAAGGTTGGTATGTGCTTTGATCCGAAGGAGAATAAAAATAAAAATACTATCAT
>LFTM01000230.1:0-9850 GCA_001513505.1 Clostridiales bacterium DTU092
AGTGATGATGAAGCGGGCTCATCCTGAAAACTCTTTTTCCGGTCAGTTTAAATGATATAACCTGTATTATTACAGACAGGGTTTCTGCCATGTATATACCCCCGATTATAGGCAATAACAATGGCACCCGAAGAAGAACCGATAAAGAAGCGACCGCCCCGCCTAAACCCATTGAGCCGGTATCTCCCATAAATACCTGTGCAGGATGGGCGTTAAACCTTATAAAACCCAGACAGCCGCCTGCCACGGCACCGGCAAATGTCATCAAATTGCCATAGTTTGCAGCAATATACTCCATTCCTTCCTCCCGCATTATTGACGCCAAAGCACCTGCAATTATGCTTAAAGTTGCTGCAACAATTAATGTTACACCCGATGCCAGTCCGTCCAGGCCATCGGTAAAGTTTACGCTATTCACCGTTCCTATTATAATAAAAGTCATTGCCGGTATATACAACAAGCCCAGATCCCATTCCAGCCCGGTAAATGGAATAATTATACTGCTTCCAATATTTTTATATGCAAAAAATGAAAGAACAACTCCTATGGCAATCTGCCCAAGGAGTTTTTGATATGCTCTTAACCCCAAAGAACGGCGCTTAATAATCTTAATAAAATCATCCAAAAAGCCGATTAATCCAAACCCCAGTGTTGATAGAACGACTGCCATTACGAAGTCCAGCGGACCTTTAGCCAATAAAATCGATACGATACTTATAGGTATTAAAAATATAATTCCTCCCATAGTAGGAGTTCCTGCTTTTTTTAAGTGGGTTTTGGGACCATCATCCCGTACCTGTTGTCCGAATTTCAGCCTTCTCAGCATCGGTATTGCAACAACACCTATTGCAAGAGTAATTATAAATGATATTATGACCGAATATATCAGTGTTTCCAAGACTCATGTCCCCCTTTTAACAGAAAGGATACAATTTCCTCCATCCTCATTCCCCGCGAACCTTTTACTAATATTGTATCACCGCTTTGGACAATTGTGCCTAACAAGTTTATTACATCTTTNNNNGCACGGTGGAATATACGGGATGGTTCCATGCCCATAGCTTTGGCCTCCTGCCCTATCCAGCTGCTGTCGCCGCCTTTGGTTATAAGCAGATCTATCCGGTTGTCTGCTACTGCGCGCCCCACTTCCCTGTGACCTTCCTCACTGTATTCGCCTAACTCCAGCATATCTCCCAATACTGCTATTCTCCTGTTGGCATGTATATCTTTCAATACAGCAAGAGCCGCCTTCATGGAATCAGGGCTGGCGTTATAAACATCATCAATTATGGTAACGCCGTCAGCAGTTGTCAGTATGTTGAGCCGCATGCTGCCGGTTTTAAAGCTATGCAGTGCTTCCCGAATCTCCTGATAATCCATACCATATAATCGGCCCACTGCTACGGCAGCCAGACTGTTATATACATTATGCTTCCCCATAACGGGCAACTCAATAGGATATTCACCATCCCTGCTTATTAACCTGTAACGTATAGTCCCATCCGCTGTAGTTTCGATATCAGCGGCCTGAAAATCCAAACCCTCACGGGTCCCAAAAAAATATGTGTTATTCGGAAGCAGTTCTTTGGCTCCCCATAACATGTTATCATCACCGTTTACAACCGCTGCTCCATCCTGTGGGAAATTATAGAATATCTCCATTTTTGCTTTCAAAATATTCTCCCTGCTTCCCAGCTTCTCAATATGGGATACGCCTATATTTGTAATCACCGCAACATTTGGACGGGAAATCTCAGCCAAACGACGGATTTCACCTAATCCGCTCATACCCATCTCAACCACTGCGATTTCATGCTGCCGTTCAATCCCCAGCAATGTCAGCGGCAGACCGATTTCATTGTTAAGGTTGCCTTCAGTTTTTAATGCATTTAACCTGGCCATCAAGACATGATGAATCATATCCTTGGTAGTTGTCTTTCCTGTACTGCCCGTCACTCCGATGACAGGTATATGATATTTTATGCGGTAACAGGCAGCTAAATCCTGCAGCGCCATAAGAGTGTTATCCACCTGAATCACCTGTATATCATCAGGCAGCTTAAGCATCATCTTTTGCGTAAGCACAGCTTTGGCACCATTTTCCACAGCCTGGAGAATAAAATCATGACCATCAAACCTCTCTCCAATCAGCGCTATAAACAATTCGCCAGGCTTTATCTTTCTGCTGTCAGTGCTTACTCCGTATATAATTTCATCGGGCCGGCCACTAATAAGCGTCCCATTGGTAGCGGTCAATATTTCCTGAACAGATATTGGCTCCATTATACCTTCTCCTTCCCCAGGAGTTCAGCTACAATCTCTCTCTCGTCAAAATGTATTACTCGATTATTTTTTAAAATCTGATAAGTTTCATGCCCTTTTCCGGCCAAAATAATAACGTCCCCGGCTTTTCCCTGTTCCAAAGCATGCGCAATGGCCTGTCTTCTGTCTTCAATAACCACATAAGGACAGGCGGTCCTTTTTATACCGGGTAGTATGTGTTCGATTATTGCCATAGGTTCTTCATTCCGGGGATTATCGGAAGTAATTATGCATAAGTCCGAATATCTTCCGGCTATTTCCCCCATTATTGGACGCTTGCCAGGATCCCTGTCTCCTCCGCATCCAAACACGGTAATCACACGGCCTTTTGTAAATCCCCGGGCTGTTTTCAGCACATTCTCCAATCCATCGGGAGTATGGGCGTAATCCAGAATCACCGAATAATCCGTACCGGTATTTAAAAGCTCAAAACGGCCCGGTACCCCTTTTACTTTTTCAAGGCCATTCTTTATACACTCCAGGGAAATACCTAATGCACTACAGGCTCCGGCAGCAGCCATTGCATTGTAAACGCTAAAAATTCCCGGAATGTTTAAATTTATCATACAATTTCCATCAGGTGTAAATAACCGGAATGATACACCTTTAGTTGTTATTTCCAGATCTCTTGCATAAATATCAGCCTCTCCTCTTATACCGTAAGTCAATGCCGAACAGGCTGCTCTCTCCATGATAATTCGGCCGCTTTCGTCATCTATATTAATAACCGCCCGCTGGCTTTGATCGAAGAGTTTCGCCTTTGCTTCACGGTACTCATCAAGACTGTTGTGAAAATCAAGATGATCCTGGGTCAGATTTGTAAAAACACCGACTTCAAACCGGCATCCCGCAACCCGTTTCAAACTCAGCGAATGAGAAGATACCTCCATTACAATGACATCGGTACCTTCATCTTTCATTTCCTTAAACAGCCTGTGTAAATCCAATGACTCGGGTGTAGTCCGTTCGGCGGGAATCTTTTTATTACCGATCATGTTGGTTATAGTACCAATCAGCCCTGTCTTTTTGCCGGCTTCCTCTAGTATGGCTTTAATAAGATATGTAACGGTGGTTTTGCCATTTGTTCCGGTTACACCCACTAAAGGTATGTCTTTAACAGGGTTCCCGAAAAAGGCTTTCGACATCAGCGCCATAGCCAAACGGGTATCCTCTACATAAATCTTGGTTACACGTTCCGGTAGCGGTATATCTTTTGATATTACCACAGCCTGAGCTCCTTTAGCAATGGCTTCACCGGCAAACTGGTGTCCGTCAAACCGTAAACCTTCTATACAAAAAAATAGTGCATTTGGAGTAACTTGCCTGGAATCGTAAAAAATGCCGTCAATTTGCTTGTCCAGCGATCCCTTTACAGAAAGATAATGCACCTCTTTTAGCATATCCTGCAGCAACATACAATTTCTCCTCCTATAGGTCGTGTACCAATAATAACTATTATTTGTATATAATGGCAAATCTATTCAGCGTCATCTTGTTCTTCATTTTTATCGCCATTTTGAACATTGTTACCGGGTAATCTGAATCTTACAATTACTTCAGTATCCGCTTCCACATGGGTTCCTGCCTCCGGTTCCTGGCTCACGGCAATCCCGGAACCCTCAATTTTAAGCCTTAAGCCCTGGGATATAAGGATATTATTTGCTTCGCGGATGGATTTTCCCACTACATCGGGAACTACAATCATTCCCTCAGCAGGTGGCTCAGCAGATTCCTGGCCGGGCATTTCTGCGGTTTCATCATCCGATTCACTGCTCATATATAGCAGTACGGTTGTATTGGTTAAAACACTGGCACCGGGTTTAGGCATTTGATCTACTACTACTACTGTACCGGATTCTTCAGCCAAATAGTCCAGTCCTGCCTCTTTTAATACCCTGGATGCCTCAGCAAGATCCATCCCAATAACATCAGGAACATCGACTTCTTCCATGTTTTTCTTAGTCTCTTCGTCAAATACCGGTTCAACATTCATGTATTTGAGAGTATCTTCCAGAATCTGTTTAACATAGGGAGCAGCAATGATGCTTCCAAATGTCACCGAAGTCTGGGGTTCATCTACCATAATCAGCACTATAACCCGGGGATTATCTGCCGGAGCAAATCCGAGGAAGGATGAAATATTTTTGTTAGGAATAATCTTGCCGCCGGGACCGTATTTTTGCGCAGTACCGGTTTTTCCTCCGACCCTGTACCCGGGAATATAAGCATTTCTTCCGCTTCCGTCGGTAACAACACTCTCAAGTACTTCTCTCATTATACTGGAAGTTTCAGCAGAAATCACCTGTCGTATTCTCTGAGGAGAAATAGTTTTTACCACACGCTCGGTCTCCTGACCGTTTTCATCGATTACAGGCTCACGAAGCTCTTTAACAAGATAGGGTTTCATCAGATTCCCACCGTTGATTACCGCTGATGCTGCAGTAATAAGCTGGAGCGGAGTAACCGAAATTGCCTGGCCGAATCCCATTCTGGCCAGGTCCACATTCTTTGCCGTCTCTTTTGACATAATGATTCCTTTTTCTTCCCCAACTACGTCTATACCGGTAGGCTGACCAAACCCGAATTGCTCCAGATAGCTATAAAATTTATCCTTACCTAACCTGAGGGCAAGTTCCATAAATACAGGATTGCAGGAGTTCTGAACCCCTTCTGCAAATGACTCATGCCCATGTCCTCCAGCCCTCCAGCAGCTTATTCTCTGTCCATCCACCATCTTATATCCTGGGCAGTTAAAGCTGCTGTTTAAGCCTGCAATTTTCTCTTCCAAAGCTGCAGCTGCTGTTATTACTTTAAAGGTTGAACCGGGATCAATGTTATCCTTACATGTAAAATTTTTTACAAGCTGCTGCATCTCCTCGAAGTCGCCGATATCTCTTGGCGGTTGATTTGGATCAAAATTAGGCCAGTTTGCCATGGCCAGTACCTCACCGGTGTTGGGTTCCATCACAACCGCATAAACTTTCTTAGGATTGTATTTAGCTACAATATTATTAATTTCCCTTTCGGTAAAATACTGTATAACCTGATCAATAGTCAATACTATATTCAAGCCATTGACGGGAGGAATATATCTGTCTACATTATAAGGCATTTCCCTGCCGGCTACATCTGTTTCCATTATTAATTTGCCTGTAAAACCTTTCAAATATTTGTCATAGTATAACTCCAGCCCTTCCTGTCCTTTCAATCCCTCCCCGGGTTCAGCATATTTCATGGTAAACCCTAAAACATGAGAAGCCAGGCTGCCGTTGGGGTAATATCGTTTTGGTTCTTCAGTAAAATCAATGCCCTTAATATTAAGGGCACGTATCTCATTTGCTGTTTTTCTGTCAACCTGCCGTTTTATCCATACGTATGTATTAGAAGTACTGGATAGTTTCTTTGCTAATTCCTGTTCATCCAGATCCAAAATAGGCGCAATCATTGAAGCTACTTTTGCAGGGTCGGTAATCTGACTGGGCCTTGCAGCTATAGACTCTGACGTAGCACTTTGGGCAAGGATTTTCCCGTTTCTATCCTTTATGCTGCCTCTTCTCGGAAATACATCTAGGTCACGGGTCCATTGGTCCACAGCTCTTTTTTGCAAATCCACGCCCCATACCAGTTGGATATATCCTACCCGTCCAATTAAAGCTATAAAAATCAAAGTAAACCCTAATAGCAGGACCAACAGCCTCTTTCGATTGGTAACTCCCGCTGCTGTCACAGAATAACCTCCCCCTATTATAAAGCCATCTGGTTTATATTGCTACATCTAATATTAAATCTTTTATAATTTTTATCCAATCCATCAATCGATTAAGCTGGCAATAAGATCCCATATGCTGGTATTCTGATGCTGTGCTATGTTTGTTTCAGCTGAATCATTAATATCGTCATCTGGAAGTTCCACATATTGTATCTGTGCTTGACTGGGATAACTCATTCCCAATTCGTTTTTTGCCATATCAGCAATATGTTCCAGATCTTCACAAGCTGCCAGTTCCAGCTTCAACTGTTCATTGCGCATCAGGCTTGCTTCAAGCGTCTTCTCAAGTTTCATTATTTTTTGATGGTTTTCAGAAATAACAGCATGCCTGCTAACTACCAGGAAGGCAATAATAAAACCAACAGCAACCAGAATAATAGGTTTTATTCTGCTTGACGGTTTTGGTTTGGTTTTAGCTTTTGCCTTTGGTTTAATCTCAGGCGGAACTTGCCTTTGTTGAATTTGAGGAACCTGGCTTTCATACTGCTCCACTTTTTTGGCTACTAACAATACTATTCAGCCTCCTTGAATTTTATGTTCAAATTCTCCTGGTAGCTGTTCATATTTTTTCGCATGCTCGTGCCTTGGCACTGCGGGAACGGGGATTATCAGAAACTTCTGATGCGCTTGGAGTTACGGGTCTGCCTGTAATTATTTTCACTATTGGTTGTCTGCCACAAGTGCAAATCGGAGCTTGTGGAGGACATACACATGGGTTATATAAAGTGCGAAAAGTTTGCTTTACAATTCTGTCCTCGAGTGAATGGAATGTAATGATACACAGTCTGCCACCCGGGCGAAGCATTTTTACCGCATTTTCAATAGCCTCGGATAGCAAACTCAGCTCCTGATTTACTTCAATTCGGATAGCCTGAAAAGTACGTTTTGCAGGATGAGGCCCGCTTCTCCTGGCTGCAGCAGGAATTGCCCTTTTTATCACCTCTACCAACTGTCCGGTAGTTTCAATCGGCCTGCTGTCCACTATAAACCTGGCTATACGATCGGCCCACCGTTCTTCACCGTAATTCCAAATAATTCTTTTAAGCTCACTTTGCGAATATTCATTAACTACGTCATAAGCACTAAAATCCTGAGTAGGATCCATTCTCATATCAAGAGGTGCATCCTGCATATATGAAAATCCACGCTGTTTTTCATCCAGCTGATGGGAAGAAACCCCCAGATCCATAAGTATCCCATCAACCTCTGTTATTCCCAGCTCCCCTAAAACCCGTTCTATATCTATGAAATTTGAATGTATCAGTGTAAAATTGCCTTCAAATTCCTTTAATCTTTTTTCTGCAGCTTCCAGAGCATTAGGATCCCTGTCAATTCCTATCAGATGCCCTCCGGGGAGAATTCTTTTAAGAATTTCATAAGCGTGACCTCCACCGCCTACGGTACCATCAACTATAATGTTACCGGTACTGCATTGCAATAGTTCCACAACTTCATATAACAGAACCGGTGTATGACTGAATTCCATTGTTCATTCCTCCGCTTTTAAATCCCAAGCTCTGCCATCTTTTCGACAATTGATTCATGATCAAGATCAGAAGTATTGTTGTATTCATCCCATTTATCTTTACTCCAGATTTCAACTCTGGTGGATACACCTATAATAACCAGATCTTTCTCCAGTCCGGCATATTCCCTCAGATTGCCCGGTATCAGTATCCTCCCCTGTTTGTCCAGTTCGCATTCACAGGCTCCTGCGAAGAAAAAACGTATAAACGCCCGGGCGTCTCTACTGGTTAAAGGAAGAGATCGAAGCTTTTTTTCAAAGTTTATCCATTCTTCATTGGGGTATACAAACAGACAACTGTCCAGCCCTTTTGTTAAAACAAATTTGCTTCCCAGCGCTTCTCTGAACTTTACCGGCATGATCACCCTGCCTTTTGAATCAATGGTGTGTTGATACTCCCCAATGAACAAGCTTCTCACCCCCTTCAACCATTTTTCCTCCACTTCTCCCCACTTTCATCCACTTCTATCTACTTATTCTCTATTTTTTTCAAAATTCCTTCTTAATTAATGGAAAAAAATAAAATTTATTTTTTAATCTATAATAATAAAAAAACCTGTACCTGGAACTATCCGTTCCCGGTACAGGCTTTAAGGTTTTCTATGATTTAATAAATATCAGGCTATCCACTGATAGTTTAGTTGTCTTTCATACAACTGCCTGTATATTCCGCCTTTTTCCATAAGCTGGTCATGAGTACCCGTCTCTTTTATTCTGCCATCATCAATGACAAAAATCTTATCCGCATTTCTTATGGTTGAAAGTCTGTGTGCTATAATAATTGTCGTACTGTTTTTTGATATGTTTGCCATCGCCCTCTGAATGGCAATTTCTGTTTCGGTATCAATATTTGCCGTGGCCTCATCCAGTACAACTACAGCTGGATTAAAAGCCACCGCCCTTGCAAATGATATCAGCTGCCTCTGGCCGGCTGAAAATGTACATCCTCTTTCTTTAACTTCCTGATTATACCGGTTTGGCAGTGATTCTATGAACTTATCCGCACATACCAGTTTGGCTGCTCTTACAATATCATCATCGGTTATTGATTCATTTCTCAAACGTATATTTAAATTAATATCTCCTGAGAACAGGAACACATCCTGCATGACAACCGCTATCTGCCGCCGCAAATCTTTCAAGTTGTATTCTTTTATATTGATACCGTCAACCAGTATTTCTCCTTTTTGAATATCATAAAATCTTGCCATAAGATTTATTATGGTAGATTTGCCTGATCCGGTATGTCCTACAAAAGCGACCGTCTGCCCCGGCTCAATCTTGAAACTGACATCCTTCAGCACCCACTCACCTTCATTATAATAAAACCATACATTTTTAAACTCAATTTCACCTTTGATCCTGTCCACAGGCACACCCTGTTCAGTGTCTTCAAGCATCTCATGATTATTAAGTATATCAAAAATACGTTCTGCTGAAACCAAAGCAGACTGGATGGATGTATATATATCGGCAATCTCGTTTATTGGTGCAAAAAATTCTTTAACATAGTTGATAAATGCATACAGAACACCAATCTCCAAATAACCTCCAACCACCGTTCCGGCAGAATACCATATCAGTAAAGCTATGGTTAGCGTATTTATAACCTCAATTATTGGTCTGCATAAGCTGTGCAGTATCAGTTCCCTCAAACTGGTGTCAAAATACTCCTTGTCCAGTTTCTGAAACTCTTCAAATTTTTCTTTCTCACGATGAAAGATACGAACCAGCTTTACACCGGATATGTTTTCTGCCAGGAAACCGTTAATCCTTCCAATCAGAGCTTTCATTTTTATAAAGTTTTTCCTGGCTGCCTTCCGGTATATCAAGGTTATGACTGCTATTAAAGGTATGCTGCATATGCTTATCAATGCCAGTTCGCTGTTAATGGAAAACATAGTGATAACTATGCCCACTATCATTATGATATCCTTGATTGAATTAACCAGCACACCTGAAAATATATCATTTAATGATTCGACGTCATTTGTGACCCGTGTCAGGATTCTCCCAGATGAATTTTTATCAAAAAATTTAGTAGACATGTTTTGTATGTGGGTAAAAAGCTGATTCCGTATGTCATACATTATCTTCTGTCCAATGTAGGTCAAAATATAAGTTTGAGAATAGCTAAGCCCAACCCCAATCAATACCACACCAAAATATAGAAGGCCTGTATACAGAAACACATCGGGAGCATTTATTCCAACTGCCAGATAATCATCTATTAT
>LFTM01000230.1:9887-18226 GCA_001513505.1 Clostridiales bacterium DTU092
AGATGTGTATAAGAGACAGCTATACTCAATGTTAACAGCGGCAGGTACGGCTTAAAGTACACCAATAACCATATAATCAGACTTTTCCTGTCCCTGTAAGTTATATTATCATTACCATGACTTTGTACCATTTAACTGTTACCCCCTAATTTTGTTATAAACTTCAGCAAATTTGTTATACCCCTGGCTATGCATTTACTTTTAACCGCATAGAAACGTAATCATCCTGATGCTGATCAATCTGGGATTTGTACAGACGGTAGTATGCTCCTTTCAACTTTATCAGTTCATCATGCTTGCCTCTTTCTATGATACGTCCATTATCCATGAAGATAATCTGATCAGCGTACCTTACAGAAGATACTCTATGGGATATGATAATTCCGGTTTTTCCCTCCAGAACCTTTTCCAGATTGTTCAGGATCATTTCCTCGGTCTTTGTATCCACAGCCGAAAGGCTATCGTCAAGTATAATTATAGATGGTTCCTTAATTATTGCCCTGGCAATGGATACCCTCTGTTTTTGTCCTCCGGAAAGGGTTACTCCCCTTTCACCTACTATCGTCTCAAACCCTTTCGGAAAGGATAATATGTCATCATAAACACCAGCCATTTTTGCTGCCATTTCAATTTGTTCATCCCGGTAAACAGATCTGAAGAATTCTATATTATTTTTTATGGTTGTTGAAAACAGGAAGTTATCCTGGGGTGCATAACCAATATTCTCTCTTAATACTTCCAAAGGTATATGATTAATATCCTTTCCATCTATAAATATGTGTCCATCCCCGACCTCATACAATCTCAGAAGAAGGTTGGCAATTGTAGTCTTGCCACTGCCCGTTGTACCTAATATGCCCAGTATCTCTCCTTCATTGATTTTTAAATTTATATCCTTTAATGCGTTTTCTTCAGAGCCGAAATATGAAAAGTTCAGATCTCTTATTTCTATATTTCCTCTTAATCTTTCAATATTAAAAGGATTATATTCTATACTTTCTTTCTTACTGACAAAAACCTCCGGAGCAACTTCAATGCTCCTGGAACCCTTTTCCCCCTCTGCCTGAAATATCTTGTCCAGTCGTCCGACCGATGCCATACCCCTCTGCCAAATTTCTATAACCCTGCTTATGCTTACTATCGGCCTCATAATTATCATTACATATGAGTTAAAAGCTATGTAGTCCCCCAGGGATATAACCTCTCTTGTAACCAGTTGGCTTCCATATATAATAAAGAATACAATGCTAATACCAAACATAAGCTGGGTAAGAGGCCAGAAGGCCGCTGAAACCCTGGTTAAACGCATATGGGTATCAACTCTGGCCTGACTGTATTTCAAAAAGTCCTCAACTTCCTCCTCTTCCTGAGCAAAAGCTTTTATTACCCTGATTCCCGATATGTTCTCCTGAACCTTTTCGGATATTTGGGCAAAAGCCTTTTGAACAGCTGTAAACCTTTCTCTTATCTTCCTTCGCAGTTTGTATAGTATAAAAACGATAAAGGGAGTTGGTAAAAGGGCCATAATTGTCAATATCGGATTTATGGTTCTTACCATAATTGCAATTGATATTGTGTTGATCACTACTCCATTAAGGACGGCTGTAAAACCAAAGCCGAACGTCCTTCTTATTGCCTGGATATCGTTTATTGCATAAGCTATAAGGTCTCCTGTTTTATTATTATCATAAAATGTTGCTGGAAGCGTCTGCATGTGTGCAAACAATTTTTCACGAAGGTAGCACTCCAAGTACCTGCAATTTCCCACCAGGAAGTATCTCCATGTAAATCGAAACACGAAAACCGCTACAGCTGCTCCAACCAGAATAACCAAATATCTGCCAACGACCGGGAATGGCATTCTGGTATTCAGGCTATCTGTTATAAATCCCAGTATCCTTGGTATTAATGACTCAATAAAAGCTGTAATGATAAGAAATATTATTCCGACTATATATCTCCATTTAAATCTTTTAATAAAATCCCACAGTATTTGCCTTACCCTCATACAGTTTCACCTCATCATATATTTCCATATCCAGAACGCAAATTTTCTTCCGTATCTATGCAAGTATCATGAAGATTCACGGATTATAAACTCTGATGCCAGTACTGAAAGTTCTTCCACTGCTCCTTCATCAATATTCTTCAAAATCATCTCTGCTGCCTTAAAACCCATATCATAAAGAGGTAATTCAATCGAAGAAAGAGGCGGATGGATAAGATCGAAAAATTTTGAAGAACCTACAGCAACTATACGTATATCATGTGGTATTTTTATATTGAGCATATGACATGATTTTACAGTCAGCATCCCAAATCTGGGGGATGCCGCCAGAACTGCATCCGGCTTAGGATCACTATTCTCCAGCATACTTGTTATTGCTTTACAGACTTCATTGTTGTCAAAAGTGCCAAGCACTATAAGCTCATCTTTTACATCGTATCCATGGGAAACCAGCGCGTCTTTAAACACATCAAGCCTTCTATCCTTAGCACTTCTCGGCACGGGCCCGGCATAGGCTATATTTTTTACTCCTTTGGATTTAAAATAACTCACAACATTTTGAATGTGATTCAAATGATCGGTGCAAACTTCTCCAATACCCCTTCCGGATGGGTGAGTACTTACTATAACGTATGGTATACTCATACTGTCCATATACTCCATTTCCTCATCGCTTACAGAGGCAAAGGCAAATATAATACCATCTATTCTGTTTGAATTGTAATATTTTATAAATTCCGCATCCTCTATAGAATCATATTTGTTATATAATAGGTTTACGGAATAATTGCGTTCCTGCAGGCCATCTCTGATACCCTCAAGAACTTTCATAAAATAGAAGTTTGTAACATTTCTGTCGGTTACAATGCCTATTGACATGGCCCTCTTAAGCTTCATTCCCCGGGCAATCTGATTGGGATGATAATTCAGTTTTTTTATTGCATCAAGTACGGCCTGCCTTGTTTCAGGCCTTATTTTAACACCCTTAACATCGTTTAATATGTAGGAAACAGTAGCCTGGGAAACTCCGGCTTCCCGCGCAACATCCTTGCTGGATACCGAACCTTTACGTTTCATCATACACCCCCTATCCAGCTTTAATTTATACGTATAANNAACGTATAAACATTTATACGTATAAATAATATAGCATATAGAAATTTTTGTCAACCTGAACCAGTATCTTCCGTAAAAATTATGTTTGACCTCCCGCATATAAACGGCTTTTTATAACAAAAAAATCAGGATACATATTATCCTGACAAACCAAAACATTTTAATAATTATATTAAATAAGGTTATTATTTAATTGAGATATCAGCCCATTACCCCCAGCATAATCCTGTCATCATCAAACTTCTTTTGCGCAGCACTTTCAAACATGTTTACCAGTTCTTCCACGGTAAGTGTAGCTTTATCCACACCTTTAATATCCAAAACTATCTGTCCTCTGTCCATCATTATAAGACGGTTGCCCATTTTTATGGCATGCTCCATATTATGCGTAATCATAAGAGTTGTTATCCCCTTTTGAAGGACAATCTCTTCGGTCAGATCGTTTATGAGACGAACGGTTGATGGATCCAAGGCAGCGGTATGCTCATCCAGAAGCAGAAGCTTTGGCTTAACCATTGTCGCAATAAGCAGTGTTATGGCCTGACGCTGTCCGCCGGAAAGCAATTCAACCTTCTCGTTCATTCGATTCTCCAAACCAAGTCCAAGTTCAGCCAGCTTCATTCTGAACTCTTTTCTTAAATTATCGTTTAAACCCCACTTAAGTCCCCTGGTCTTATTACGGCAGCATGCCATTGACAGGTTTTCCTCTATGGTCATAGACGGAGCGGTGCCCATCATAGGGTCCTGAAAAACCCTGCCGATAAATTTTGCTCTCTCAAATTCAGGTAACCTGGTAATATCTTTATCATCAAGCACTATGCTTCCACCATCAACCGCATACACACCGGCTATAACATTTAAAAGCGTTGATTTCCCCGCACCGTTGCTTCCTATTATAGAAACAAAATCGCCCTGGTTTATATCAAGGTTAATGTTACGAAGTACAACATTCTCGTTGATTGTGCCTTTATTAAATATTTTAGTTACATCTCTTAACTTTAACATAATACAACCTCCTACGATGCCGCAATACGAAGCAGATTTCTTATCCTTGGCGTACTTAAAGCAATTATCACCAGGATGGTAGTCAGCAATTTAAGATCTGTGGTTGCAAAACCCAGTCTCAATGCAATACCTATACTCAGCCTGTAAATAAAGGAACCCAGCAGGGCTGAAAATGTAGCCAGCCCAATGCTTCTTTCACCTATAATCATCTCACCTATTATCACAGATGCCAATCCTGCGACAACTGTTCCTATCCCCATGCCTATATCCGCAAAACCCTGATACTGTGCTACCAATCCTCCTGAAAGTGCTACCAATCCGTTTGATATAGATAATCCCAGCGTCTTCATGGCATCGGTATTGACACCCAGAGCCCTCGCCATGTCCGGGTTGTTGCCCGTTGCTCTGAGAGCGAAGCCAATCTGAGTTTTTAAAAAGCTGTCCAGAAGAATCTTTACCACCACTACCGCAACCACAAATGCTGTAATAAGACCCCATCGATGGGGTATACCCAGGGTTTCCAGGTATGTGAAAATCGTTTCAGCGTTCAAAAGGGTGACATTGGATTGCCCCATAACCCGGAGATTAATGGAATACAGAGCAGTCATTGTTAAAATACCTGCAAGCAGCCCGGATATTTTAGCCCTGGTATTAAGAAAACCGGTTATATAACCTGCTATCATACCGGCAATCGCAGCTAAAAACAACGCAAAAAACGGGTTCCCACCATTAAAGATGATGATGGAAGCTACCGCNNTACCGCCGCTCCCAGCGGAAAGCTCCCATCAACCGTTAAATCCGGAAAATCAAGTACCTTGAAGGTAACATATACCCCCAAAGCCATTATTCCAAACACAAGACCCTGCTCAATCGAAGTAAGCAGTAAATTTAACAACAATACCACCTCATATTATTTTATAACTTCTTCAGCTTTATTGAGTATATCTTCGGGTATGGTTATTCCGAGAGATTCAGCTGCCTTTTGATTTATTATCAGAGTAACGGTTTTTGGCTCCTGTATAGGTATATCCTGGGGCTTTTTGCCTTTTATTATCTCCACAGCAATTGCACCTGTCTGTTTTCCCAATTCCCTGTAATCTATTCCCTTGGTCGCTATGGCTCCGGCATCCACCTGTCCGCGTTCCGAACCAATTACGGGAATATTATGGTCATTGGCGACCTTAATAACGGCTCCTATTGAGGAAACTATGGTATTGTCAGTGGGAACGTAAATAGCATCAACCCTTCCCATTAACGATTGCGTAGCCTGGCTTACTTCGTTGCTGTTGCTTACAGCGGCTTCCATCAGGGTTAACCCTAAATTAGCGGCTGCCTCTTTTGCTATGTCCACTTGAATTTTTGAATTGATTTCCCCACTATTGTACAGTATGCCAACCTTTTCAGCCTGTGGCATCAGATCTTTTACAAGCTCCAACTGCTCAGCTACCGGGTTCATATCCGTTGTACCGGTTACATTTCCACCGGGTTTTTCCAAGCTTTCAGCTAACCCTGCTGACACCGGATCCGTCACAGCTGTTATAAGGATCGGTATATCCTTTGTTACATTGGCTGCAGCCTGAGCCGCAGGTGTAGCAATAGCAAGTATCATATCCACCTTTTCATCGGCAAACTTTCGGGCTATTGTCTGAGCATTGGTTACATCGCCCTGTGCATTTTGGTAATCAATACTGATATTTTTGCCATCCTCATAACCGGCTTCTTTGAGTGCTTCAATAAATCCTTCCCGTGCGCTGTCAAGAGCTGGATGCTCGGCCAGCTGAGATATGCCAATTTTATATACTTTTCCTGAAGTTGCATCGCCACAAGCTGTAAAACCAATTAAAAGAAGTGAAAAAGACAGAATTAGAAGAATTGCCTTTCTTAACATAAAAAATCCTCCTTCACAAATTTGACGGAGGGAAATGCAAATATGCAAAGCTATTCTGTTTTCCCTACCGTGCTACCGTTTTACTTTCCATATGATAGCATATTATATTCCCGAGTTCAAGACAAAGTTCCATTTCTTTTTATCGTTTTTAACAGTTTTTTCTCACTAAATGCTGTACATACTACAGTTTAAATCTGTATATACCATCCTTCCAATTAAAAGATTATTATTCCAACCACTGGAGCTCCAAGGCTTCCATAAGATTCTTCTAACAATGCTCATTAGTAGCAGTATAACCGAGAGCATAGTGTATGTGCAGAATACTATTCCAATCACTTAAGTTCAAGGCTAAGAACCTGTAAAACTCGCTCCAGGCCTCCACCAAAACTCGCTTACGCTCAGACATTGGTTCCGGCTGTCTTCCGCTTCGTTAACAGGTTCTAAACCTTTTCACAAGGTGATTTCCATAGTATTCTGCACACAATACTCATTGATAGAAGAATATTATTCCGCTCACTGGAGCTAAAGACTAAGAGCCTGTAACACTTGCTCCGGGGCCTTCATTAAACTCGCTTCGCTCAAACAGTGATTCGGCCTTTCCCTCCGCTTCGTTAACAGGCTCTAAGCCTCTCCGCCAGGTGGTTTCATAATATTCATTAAATATAAATTTGCAGCTAATATTTTAGTACATAAAAAAACAGTTCCCGCTTGTGCAGGAACTGTAAAACATACTTATTAGCTGCTGTTTTGATAAGAAGCAGGATGAATATCATTTACTCTGTGATTGCCGATGGAGCATTCATTATATCGCTGCAGCATTATTGAAATAGGAAAACTCATTAAACACAGCAAATGCATTGTCAAAAATAACAGCAGTTCTGTTAAAAACTTCGGATTGACTGATTGAAGCATCCTGCTTCAATATATTTGATCTAATCATCTGTTTTTTTTGGGGTGTCGGGGCATATGCACCAACCAGCCGGTCTAATAAAGCATCTATCTTATCCATCTATAATCACCCCACATTCATGTAACGCCTTCTTAAAACGCTTCTTTGCAGCTGCCAATCTGGATCTGACCGTAGATGCCGGTATATTCAACATTTCACCAATTTCATTACTGGACAAGCCATTATTTTTGAGCAAAAGTAATTCCTTGTCAGTCAGAGTAAGCTTATCCAGAGCATGTTTAACGGATACAATATCGACGATATCATGCTCCGGATGCTTTAATTCTGTATCCTGCAGCTCTGAATACTCAAACGTAGTTATTTGATTACGGTTATTCCGCAAAAAATCGTTTTTTACATTTACCGCAATCCTGAAGATCCATGCTTTCCAGCTGTCAGGTTCGAAAAAAATATTCCTTTTCATATATTTCCAAACATTGAAGAAGGTTTGCTGCGCCAGATCGTCAGCTATATTTCTATTATAACAAATGGCAAAATATGAATATACCTTATCGAAATACATATCAAACACTTGGTTAAAAAGATCGTTTTTATCCATTATTATCATCCGGTAAAACATTAACTTTGTTTCTGACATATGCATGAGCTTTTATATAAGAAGCAACATGCTTATAACAGTTTATGCAATCACCCGCAAATAACTTTACTTCCTTTTCCCTGAGGATTTCGGGGGTCACATCCTTTTCGACGGTTATTGAACTCCCTGCCATCACCAAAGTTTTAGGTGCAAGATATGAAATAAATTCAGAATCAATTTCAATATCGTTGGGTGCTGCCTTATAATCTTGATAGTCTATAAATAACCTGGCTCCGTTTACCATGGGAAAGGTCAAAGAACAACCACTCCGCAGGTTTTCGTGCAGTATCACTACTCCATTTACCGCAACAGCCCCTTTTGTATCCCTGGATATGTCTTTTGCCAGCATTAATCCGTTTACAATCATAACCGTTTTCCCATCGCTTGCAAAATCCGAATCTGTCGCCTCGTGCATTCCATTTATCACCTGGACATTATCATCTTTGTCCAGATATATAGTCGAAGCAATATTGGACTTGGGAATAGCTGTTATAGCACTCATGACCTCCTCTGGTGCATCTTTTGGTAAGATTAATAAAGCAATATTACTGATCTCCTCAATTTGACGGACGGCATTTACATCGTTAAGATGCCTCAGGTCGCATGCCGGCATGTTTCTGTACTTGCTCATAGCAATACCTCCTTATTTTTTGTCTTTCACTAAGAAAGACGAATAAACAGAACGAACTGTCCAGTTTTATTTATAATTTCTTCTATTTATTTTAAGCTTAGTCAAGTCCAAAATAGTGTGTAAAATGCCTCGGTTGTTAAACAG
>LFTM01000194.1 GCA_001513505.1 Clostridiales bacterium DTU092
CCCGGGCCAATGCTGATATAATAAAAAAGCTTGAATTTTTAATAACAGTTTTTTGGTTTTAGAACAGTTTAAAGGCAAAAATATTGCTTCGGTTAAGAGCATGCTAAAAGCCGAAGTTAATGCCGATGATATAAGGAAAAAGATATCGCCTGTTCTAAAGGGCCGAAAGTACGGCTACCGCATTGTTGTTTCCAAAGAAAACAGGTTGATTCCGGTCAGGGATTCTCTGTTAAAACCGATTGAATCAAAACTTTCGGGAATTAAGTTTTTGTACTTAAACAGGCGTAATCCTGACGTGGAGTTCTGGTTTTTGTTAAGAAGTGAAAAAACAGGTTTTTTTATGATGAGGCTGACCCAAAAGGCTTCCACGGAGAAGAGGCTTAGCAAAGGGGAGTTAAGGCCGGAATTGTGCAGTATTATGTGTTCAATTGCCGGTGTGGATGGTAACGATATTTTTCTTGATCCCTTTTGCGGGCACGGGGCCATACCTATAACACGGGCGTCAATGTTTAAATATAATATGATTTTTGCATCGGACAGCGATCCTGATATGGTAAAAAGGCTGCGGAAAAGGGTAAAGCAGCTTAGAAATTTGGGAAGCGGTCTCTTTATTGTGAAAAACATGGATGCTTTAAATATGTCTGCCTTTGATGACGGGTTTATTGATAAAATTGTCACCGATCCCCCTTGGGGGATGTATAAGGACATGGACATGGATATTGAAATATTTTATAAGCAGATGATGAAGGAGATGTACAGGGTCCTTAAGCCAAACGGGATTATGGTCATTCTTACTGCAAGAAAGGATGAATTTGAAAGGGTTTTGTCAGGCTTTGAGCGCAGATTAATGATGCTTAACAAGTATGATATTCTGGTTTCAGGTAAAAAGGCTTCAATCTATAAAATATTAAAAGAGGCATAATATCGTAAGGTCTTTCCCTATGATATTATGCCTCTTTTCTCCTTTCTCACCTGTAAGAATGCTTATTCCAGATTCAGCTTTTTCTGCAAAACGGTGTTTGTTACAGCAAAATTCACTGCAGTTAGTGCTCCGGAAAGGATTAAAAAGCTCAGTAA
>LFTM01000210.1 GCA_001513505.1 Clostridiales bacterium DTU092
TCTTTACAGGGCCTATGGACAATGTGTAAGCCAGAATTTTGACGCCTAACCGGGACAGTATTTTCTTGGCGACAGCCCCGGCGGCTACACGGGCAGCCGTTTCTCTGCCGGACGCCCGGCCCCCGCCTCTGTAATCCCAAATTCCATATTTTTGATGATAAGTATAGTCAGCGTGACCGGGGCGATAAACATTGGCTATCTGAGAATAGTCCTTTGACCGCTGGTCATGGTTGTAAATTATCAGGGATATAGGTGTGCCGGTGGTAATACCCTCAAACGTGCCGGACAGTATGTTTACCATGTCTTCTTCATTCCTTGGTGTGGAATAGGGAGATTGTCCCGGTCTTCGCCTGTCCAGATCTTTTTGTATATCCTCTTCACATAGAGGAAGTCCTGCAGGACACCCGTCTATCACAACGCCTATTGCCTTACCATGTGATTCTCCCCATGTGGTAACGGTAAAATTCTTCCCGATGCTTGAGCCAGACATAACATACCTCCTGGTATTTTGGTTAATAGAATTGTATCATTTTGGATGCTGTATGAACAGTGTTATTTATCTTTTCCCTTTCAGGGACATGTATCATCCGGGGGCATTGTAAGCAGCCTGGAATTATAGTATTATATTTAAAGATTAAGCCGGATTTTGTGAAAGGAATGAAGATGGTGATAGTTGGGACCGGCATTGATATAATAGAGGTTGAACGGATACGAAAGGCATGCATAAATCCCAGGTTTCCTAAAAAGGTTTTTACTGACAGGGAATGGGAGCATATTGAGAGCCGTGGTAAAAACATGCAGACGGTGGCAGGGAACTTTGCAGCCAAGGAAGCGGTTGCAAAAGCCTTGGGGACCGGGTTTGGTAAAGTGGGATGGAAGGATATTCAAATATTTCGTAAGCCTGACGGGAGACCGTACGTGGAGCTTTCCGGGCAGGCATTGTTCTATATGTCAAAACTGGGCGGGAAGAGGGTATGGATTTCGATATCTCATATAAAGGAACTGGCAGTTGCCCAGGCAGTTATTGAAGGTTAGGAGGGGTATTATGTTTGTAGTTACTCCTGACGAAATAAGGAGAATTGACCGGCGGGCTATTGATGAATTTGGCATACCCGGTATTGTACTTATGGAAAATGCCGCCCTCAGGGTTGTTGAAGTGATTAACAAGTATTATCCCCTGAAAAAACGTGATCTTGTGGTTGTACTTGCCGGTGGTGGAAACAACGGAGGAGACGGGCTTGCTGTTGCCCGGCATCTGTTTTTTGATGGCGTGCAGGTGGAGGTTATTTTACTGGCACAGCCGGAGCGTATAACCGGTGATGCAAAGATAAACCTCGAAATCGTAAGGCGGACCGGAATACCCGTATATGATGCATTAAACAGCGATGGTTTCCAGCTGGCAGAACAACGTCTTTGTCGGGCATCTCTTATTGTTGATGCCATATTTGGTACCGGACTTTCAAGGCCGGTGGAAGGTATATTTGCCCGGATTATTGAAGCTGTGAATGATGCAGATGCACCGGTTGTTGCCGTGGATATTCCGTCGGGGATCAACGGGGATAACGGGCATGTAATGGGAACGGCCGTAAAAGCTGAGGATACGGTAACATTCGGCTACCCAAAAAGAGGTAATCTATTGTATCCGGGAAGGGAATATGTGGGGCGATTGCATGTAGCACGGATAAGCTTGCCTTCCGACAGTGCCGAAGCTATAGGGGTTAAAGACTTTACTCTGGATAAAGTCGAAGCGGCTGCGCGTATAAAGAAGCGTTCAGCAGCAGGTCATAAAGGTGATTTTGGAAAAGTGGCTGTCATTGCAGGCTCCACCGGCATGACGGGAGCTGCCACTCTTACTGCTACAGCCGCTTTACGGAGCGGTGCAGGGATAGCTGTTTTAGGGATCCCTGCAAGTCTTAACGATATTTTAGAAAACAAGCTTACGGAGGTTATGACAAAACCGTTAAAGGATAACGGAACGGGCTGCCTTCATGAAGATTGCCTAGATGATATACTGGATTTGACGGAAAATATGGATGTACTGGCTATAGGGCCGGGTTTGGGAAGAAATAAAGCAATTTCTGAGATTTTAAGGAATATTTTTGGAAGAATTAATATATCCATAGTATTAGATGCAGATGGATTAAATGGTATATCTGAGAATATAAATCTGCTGGGTCAGCATACTCAACCTGTGGTCATTACGCCTCATGTTGGAGAAATGGCCAGATTAACCGGTTTGACAATAGCCGAGATACTGGATTCTCCTGTACTGGTTGCACAAAAATTTTCACAGGAGCAGGGTATAATAGTGCTGCTGAAAGGTGCAACCACAGTGGTATGTGAACCCGGTGGAAGGGTATACTTTAACACTGTAGGGAATTCGGGCATGGCCACAGCGGGAAGCGGTGATGTTTTAACCGGCATTATTGCCGGACTGATAGCACAGGGATATGATGCCTATGAGGCTGCAGTGCTGGGAGCATTTCTACATGGATATGCCGGGAACCTGGCAGCTTCCTTGCGTGGTGAGGCCGGTATGCTGGCCGGCGATATTCTGGAAGCCCTCCCGGCTGCTTTGAAAGAATTATATGATTTGTCTCAAAAAGATTTGTAAACTGCTGCTGTTTAATATATAATGTTGTTAAGTT
>LFTM01000037.1 GCA_001513505.1 Clostridiales bacterium DTU092
GTTAACTGCAATCGATTGTAGTACAGGCCATGAATTTATAATATTATATCCGTCTACCAGTAAGTATTCTTCCAAGCCATATCACCCTCACCCTCTTTGTCTTACTATTTCGTACATTAATACAGCTGCAGCCACCGATGCATTAAGGGAGTTTATCTTACCTTTCATAGGTATACCTGCCAGGAAATCGCACCTTTCTTTGACCAGTCGTCTGAGTCCCTTCCCCTCACTCCCGATAACCAATGCTATTGGTCCTTTCATGTCGTGCTGAGTATATGGCTTGCCGTCTGCATCAGCTCCCACGACCCAAAGACCATGCTTTTTTAACAGCTCCAGCACCGATGCTATATTGTTTACCCTGGCTACAGGAACATGCTCTACAGCGCCGGCAGACGCTTTTACAGCCGCCGGCGACAGTCCTGCCGCCCTTCTTTTAGGAATAATTACACCATGAGCCCCGCAGCACTCAGCCGTCCTGATAATAGCCCCAAGATTATGGGGATCCATTATCTCGTCCAGCACAAGTACAAAAGGTGGCTCGCTGGCCTTTTCAGCCTTTGCAAGAATATCTTCTGCAGAAACATATGAATAAGGAGTGACAAAAGCTATAATGCCCTGGTGAGCCTGAGTCTCCGATATACTGTTCAGATATCTTCTGTCAACCTCCTGAATTACTATTCCCATGTCCCTTGCTGTTGACAGTATATCCCTGATGGCTCCCTCTCTGTTTCCCTTCACTACCAGAATCTTTTCAATGGTTCGTCCCGAGCGCAATGCCTCCCTAACCGGATTCCTGCCCTCCAGCTGCCACTGGAAATCATCGGTTTTATTTCCTTTGCTCATTTTAGCCCTCCAAAATGTCTGTAGATATCTTCATACTCCTTACGGACTTCCGCTGCCTTTCCGCAGGTCATGCTGCCTTCGGGGCATGTACCTCTGACACANNATAAAGATATTTGGTGCCACCTGCAAAACCAGTTTAAGCATTTCCTTAGCCAGAGCCCTTATCTCCCACTGGGCTCTGTTACAACATCTTAAGCTAAAAAAATGCAGCAGTTCACGGGCATTCATGGTAACAATAAACTTTGTTTCAGCCGCATTTGGCAGAACGAACCGTGCATCCTCATTTGAGGATTCACCTTTATCCCCCAACAGCTCCAACCATTCATCATACCACTTCTGAATTTGTGACATTTGCTGTTCAAACCGCTCTATGCTCTGCTGCCCCAGAGCTTTAATTCCCCGGGGAATAATATAATTAAAGGTTTTTCCATCCTTAGACCTTTCTGTTACATATCTTTGGGATTTAACACTGAAGCTTGCAATCCTGTGACGTGTTATCTGTGCCAGCAAGCTTCTGGATACCCCTTCAACTCCAAAAGTAAAACTTGCATGCTCTATCGGCGACAGATGGCCCATCTTTATCAGCCTTTCAATAAACCTGGATTGATCCGTCCGTTCAATCCCTTCCTTCAGACTGTTCATATCAGCCGATGAATAACACAACTTCGCAGCCATAGCAACTGTTTCTTCCGGATCAGGTGTATGACTTAACAATTCCACGTGTAAACTAACCTCACCCATTATCTTTCTCCTCTCTGGCAGTGTCCAGTATATGACCCAGTATCTCAAAAAGCCGTTGGTTTTTTCCTAACAAATACAAGTACCCGAAAAGCGACTCAAACCCGGTAGCCCACCGGTATTCCATTATATCTGCATTCTTAGGGATAGAACCCGGCTTGGCATTCCTGCCTCTTCTTACCACATCCAGTTCCTCCTGAGTAAGAAACTCCTCTATCCGCTGAAGAGTATTGGCCTGGGCTTTAGCCTTTACAAAATCAATTGCTTTTACATGCAGCTGATGTACCGGTACATTGTACAGTATGATCAGATATGTCCGTACAAAGAGATCGTATATCGTATCGCCAATGTACGCCAGTACAAGGGGATGCATCATCCTTACATGTGCTTCATCAATTTTCTTTCCGAGTTTTCCCTGCAGATAATCCAGTAGTTCTATCATTAATGTTCTTCCGCTCCATTCAATCTCAATTATTATTTCTACAATCTAATACAAAATCTTATCTTATTATACACCAAATAAACAAAAACAAAATACCCAAAAGGGCTGACCTTAAGGGATCAGCCCTTTTTTGATACTTTCTCCAAAGGTTTCACATTGCCGTAAGTATGCGCCGGGCCGTTAACCGGTGCAGCCCAACGAACGGCGTTTTTGATAACCTGTTGTACCTCCGGTTGATAATATATTGGAAATGTTTCGTGACCAGGCCTGAAATAGAATATTTTACCCCGACCCCGATAGTAACAGCAGCCGCTGCGGAACACCTCGCCGCCCTCAAACCAGCTTATAAACACCAGCTCATCAGGGGCGGGAATATCGAATCGCTCTCCATACATTTCGNNATACTCATTTAATCCTTCTGCAATGGGATGTCCGGGTTCAATAACCCATATACGTTCTTTTTCTCCAATTTCCCGCCATTTCAAATCACAGGATGTTCCCATGAGTTTTCTGAATATCTTGCAAAAATGCCCCGAATGCAGGACTATAAGCCCCATTCCATCCATAACCCGTTTATATACCCTGTCCACAATCTCGTCTTCAACCTTATGATGAGCCATGTGCGCCCACCAGATAAGCACATCGGTTGAGGCCAATACTTCTTCTGTAAGTCCATGTTCGGGCTGATCCAGAGTAGCTGTTTTGACATGGAAACCGGGTTCTTTGGAAAGAAAATCAGCTATAGCTCCATGAATTCCTTCAGGATACACTGCAGCCACCTTTTTATCGGTCTTCTCGTGAAGATTCTCATTCCACACCGTCACATTGATAGTTTTAGCCATCATCAGACACCTCTTTCAAGTTATTATACCTTTTTTCAGCCGTTATACCGGATGAACTTTTTTATCCTAAAGCAACCCGCTTAAAAAACCATAATTCATTAATATATAAGCCAGCACCCCGATAACCAGCAGTACCAAAAATACCTTTAAAAGTTTAAAAGCAATTTTCATGATGAAATATATGGCCACCACAGCAATTATTATCGACAGAATATCCGTCATCAAACACAGCCCCCTATACTTATCTAATACGCTCTTTCCCCCGAAACAGCCGCTTCATAAACAGCATCCGTATTTCCGGTCTTCAACACAAAACTACAGCCCTAAAGCTTTCAGCTTTTCCTTTAAAAACACCACAGCCTGTCGGATGTCCTTCTCCGGATCATCTCCTACCTCACGTTCAATGGTAAGAAAACCACGGTACCCAACCTTATGCAATGCCTTTAAATACTCGTCAAAATCAACCTGTCCTTCACCTAACGGGGTCTCCAGGAAATAATCCTCCAGACGCAGATCCTCTATTCCACCCTCTGCAAAGTAATTATATATAATCTCCGGATCGGTTTGCTTCTTCATAATGCCGTCCTTAGCATGAGTATGAACTATGTAGTCCTTCAAAGTATATACAGCTTCAACCGGATCATCCCCTGTAACCATAACCAGGTTGGCAGGATCAAAGTTAACGCTGACTCCCTTACTGCCTAAGCTGTCCAAAAATCTTTTCAAAGTCACAGCTTTTTCTGGTCCGGTTTCAATGGCAAAATAGGCCCCAACACTATCTCCATATTCAGCCAGTTCGCCACATGCATCCTGGAGAATTTTCCATCTGGGATGATTTTCATCTTCAGGCACAACACCAATATGTGTGGTAACCACATTGGACTCCAGGTCCCTTGCAAGATCCATGATCCTCTTTGATTTCTCAATCCTCCCTGGGTTGTCCTCTGCTCTCGCAAAGCCATGGCCTCCAAGATCGCCGCATATAGCCGAAACCACCAAACCGTTGGATTTGATTATATCAAGTATTTCTTTCCGTTCAGCGCTGGTCAGATTCTCCGGAGCCATACGGCCGTATGTAGCATATATCTGTATCCCTGTTGCACCTACTTCTCTGGCCTTCTTTATCCCTTCTTCCAACTCTACACGAAAGGAATCCACCATAACCCCTATTTGAAAACCATCCATAGATACCCCTCCTATATATTTGTTATCGATTATATTGTATCAAAAAAATACTATTGGTTCCACGATATATTTATAGTTGCTTACCATAACACAACCGGGCCTTAACAACATGATTTATGCCAGGTTTACCTTGAAACCATATTCAAAAAATAGTATAGTTTATATAATAAATAAGTATTTGATAACAACTAATGCCTGGAGGGATTTGATGTGAGAAAAGAAATACCTTATGATCAATATCTTCCCGAAGTGGAAAACCAGCTAAAATCAGGAGGCTTGTTTCTGACATCCAAAGTGGACAATAAGGTAAATACCATGGTTATTGGCTGGGGAGGAATTGTTTTCTTCTGGGAAAAACCTGCATTCCTGGTACCGGTCAGGAAATCCAGGTATACCCATGAACTCATTGAAAAGTCAGGCGAGTTTACAGTCAGCGTACCTCTTAACAAGAATTTAAAAGAGGCAATAAACTTCTGCGGAACAAATTCAGGCCGTGATATTGACAAACTAAAAGAGTGTAACCTGACAGCCCTGCCCGGTATAAAAGTGGATACACCGGTTATAGGGGAATGTCCTCTTCACTACGAGTGCAAAGTAATATACAAACACGAACTGACACCCGAAAATCTGGACCCGGAAATCAATAAGAAATTCTATCCCAATTATCATACATTTTTCCTCGGTGAAATTGTGGCGTGCTATTTAACCGAATAAACAGCAGTTATCTCAGCCAATAATGATTTGATAACAAAATCCAATATCACAAAAAATAACGAAATTAAGGATGGTAGTACATGTTTAAATTATGGGGTTCCATACATAAAAACAATAAAATAATAATGGACATGGTATCTGAATGCAATCGAGCCGATCTTTCAGAACAAGATCGGCTCCATCACTGTATCCAGGAAATATGTTACCAATTGGACCTGCAGCGCCCTGTCTGGCTTCAAAAAAACCAGAGGGAATTTGAGCAATACAAAAGAACGGTTTTAACCCAGGATAACTTTATTGAAAACATCGATTTTGATGCTCTTGTACTTGAACTTATCCCGGATGATGAACCAAGATAGCTTATTGCCGTCCAAGTATTTTTAAGGCGCATTCAACAACCCTTTCGGTGGTAAAGCCAAACTCTTTAAACAGAGTACCGGCCGGACCGGAAGCGCCAAACCTGTCAATAGAGATAATCTCTCCGTCTAACCCTACATATCTGTGCCAGCCCAGAGATGATCCGGCTTCTACAGCCAACCTGGTTTTTACATTGCATGGAAGCACTTTCTGCTTATATTCCTCCGGCTGCTCCTCAAAGATTTCCCACGACGGCATACTTACCACCCGGGCATCAATTCCTTTTTCTTTAAGAATCTTATGGGCTTCATAAACAAGCTGTACCTCCGAACCGGAAGCCATGAGTATGATGTCCGGTGTTTCCTTTTCGGAATCCAGCAGTATATACGCCCCTTTTAAAGCCCCCTTACCGGTTTCGCGGTAAACAGGAAGGTTTTGACGCGTAAGTACCAGCGCCGTTGGTCCAGATTTTCTTGTTAATGCCGCATACCATCCGGCAGCCGTCTCTTTGGAATCGGCAGGCCGGAACACGGTAAAGTTGGGAATACTTCTTAGCGCTGCCAGGTGTTCCACCGGCTGATGGGTTGGACCATCCTCACCAACCCCTATACTGTCATGGGTGAGAACATAAGTGACGGGCAGTCCCATGAGAGCAGCCAGTCTCATAGCAGGTTTCATATAATCGGTAAATACGAAAAATGTTGCGACATATACTTTAAGCCCTCCATGGAGTGTCATACCACTGGCAATAGCCGCCATGGCATGTTCTCTCACACCAAAATGAAGATTGGAACCGGTACGATCCTGAGCGGAAAAATGTCCCCGCTCCTCCATAACCGTCTTGTTGGATGGCGCCAAGTCAGCTGACCCGCCTATAAGATTCGGGACAAACTTAGCCAAGCGGTTTATAACTTCACCTGAAGCAGCACGGGTTGCCATACCTTTTTCAAATTCCCAGAATTCCTCAGCATCCAGCTGTTCCATGGGCAAATCGCCGCTGTGCCACAGTTTCCATTCCTCAGCCAGCCCAGGATACTCCTTTGAATAAGCTTCCCACAGACGGTTCCACTCTTCCTCAGCCTTTTTCCCCTTCGCTATTATCTCGTCCATGTGCCTTCTTACTTCCTCAGGAACATGGAAAGGTTCCTTACCCGGCCAGTTCAAATACTCTTTCATCTGCCGGATATTCTCTTCACCTAATGGCTCCCCGTGAGCTGACGCATCTCCCTGTTTTGCAGGGCAGCCATAGCCAATCTCTGTTGTAATAATAATCAATGAGGGTTTTTTGGTTTCGGCTTTGGCTTCGGCAATAGCACGATCAATTGCATCGATATCATTTCCGTCCTTTACTCTCAAAACCTGCCAGCCCTGAGCTTCAAATCGTTTGCCTACGTCTTCTTTGAATGCAATATCGGTTGATCCTTCAATTGTTATGGAGTTCGAATCATACAGTACAATTAGCTTGCTCAGTTCCAGGGTACCTGCCAGCGATGCGGCTTCATAGCTTATTCCCTCCATCAGACAACCATCACCGGCTAAAACATATGTGTAATGATCCACAATGTTATACCCCGGACGGTTAAACCTGGCAGCAAGATAAGCTTCGGCCATAGCCATTCCAACTGCGTTTGCAAAACCCTGTCCGAGAGGGCCTGTTGTCGTTTCTACTCCCTCAGTATGTCCGTATTCCGGATGGCCGGGGGTTCTGCTCCCAAATTGTCTGAAATTCTTTATATCCTCAATGGTAAGGTCATATCCAAAAAGATGAAGCAGTGAATAAATAAGCATTGAGGCGTGTCCGGCTGACAGCACGAACCTATCCCGGTCGGCCCATCGGGGATTGGCAGAATTGTGTTTCAAATGCCTGGCCCACAGGGTATATGCCATTGGCGCTGCGCCCAACGGTGCGCCAGGATGCCCTGATTTAGCCTTTTCAACTGCCTCTGCCGATAATACCCGAATAGTATTTATGCTTAGTTGTTCAACAGAATTCATTTTATACCTCCTGTCATACATTATTGTAACGTCCGCCCGAATTTACAGGACAGCACAAATGACAGCTCCAGTCTCCTCATCCGGTCCTGCTTCCATTTGTCAGCTTATTATAGACTATTTAATACATACCATGCAAGTTTCCAAAACTTTATTCATCCATTGGTATGACAAAGCCGGTTATTTAATAGAATACACCTACAGAAGCTCTTTTATTATCTCATGGATCTTTTTTGGTGACAAATAGGAAAAAGGAACATCAAACACGGTGCGCGCTCCCCTCTGTCCTTCCGCAGCCATTCGATATATCGCTCTTGCATATGCTACCAACACGCTGGATGTAAATTCCGGGTTGTCATCCAGATTCAGGCTAAATTCCATTATCTGTTTGTTAGAAAGTCCGGTTTTTCCGGAACATATTACAACTCCTCCGTGAGGCATACCTGAATGTTCTGCCTTAAGTTCCTCCTCGGATATAAAATGTACAGTTGTATCATAATCAGCAAAATAGTTGGGCATGCCTTTTATCTCACGTTCAATACTCTTTGGGTCAGCACCCTCTTCCGTCACAACATAGCATATACGGTGGTGCTTTTCCCTCGTTGTAAGGCTGGGATTCTCTCCGTTCCGCACCCTTTGAACAGCAGCATCTATGGGAACGGTATACTGAATGGCATTTTTAACGCCGGGTATCCTGCGGATAGCATCGGAATGACCCTGGCTCACTCCCCTGCCCCAGAAAGTATACCCATAGCTGCCCGGTAATACAGCCTGCCCCAACAGCCTCATCAATGAAAACAAACCCGGATCCCAGCCGGCGGAGATCAAGCTAAGATTGTTCCCTTTTCTGGCGGCCTTATCGACCATTGCAAAATACTCGGGGATTTTTCCATGGTTATCAAAACTATCCACGGTATTGAACATCTCCGCAATTTTCGGCCCCTGTTCGGGCAAATCAGTGGCCGATCCTCCGCATAGGATCATGACGTCAATTTTACCCTTATAAGCCTCCAGCTGCGATATATGAACAACGCTGGTATCAGCTTTTATACTTTCAGGCGGTCTCCGCGTAAACACGGCTACCAGTTCAATATCCGGGTTTTGCCTGACAGCCGTTTCCACACCACGTCCAAGATTTCCGTATCCGACAATTCCAATTCTGATTTTTTGATCCATAATCCGCCTCCGTTTCTTTTCTCGTGGGCATCATCTTCTAAGCTACTCTTCTATAGCCGCCTTCTGAGTATTGATATTCCTTATAATCTCCGGATCAAACTTTGGCTTCCGGTCATATGTATAAAGACCGTTTACCTCCTGTTCCACATCATAAAGCTGAGTATAGCAGAAAGCACACATGCTGGGATGTTTAAGCAGAGCTTCTGTCAGTGCTTTATAACGCTGAATAAACTCCTCTTCGCTTTTTGGACGGTCCCCGTAACCCCATCCTTCCCGGTCAGGGCTCCACCAGATACCGCCGTATTCGCTGACAAAGCATAGGTTTTTGCTGTATATCAGGCCTCCCAGATGATCAGCCACTATTCCCTTGCCTTCCTTTAACGGCTCGTATCTTTGTTTGAAAATCTCGGGATCCTGTTCATAATCATGTATATCCTCAATATCGGTTACAACATGGATATAACCGCTGGTATCAATTACAGGACGGGTATTGTCCAGCATCTTTGTAACCTGATATACAATCCTCAATACTTCATCGTCCTGCTCTCTCGATGTTTCATTAAAGGGGCACCAACCAACAACGGAAGGATGATTAAAATCCCTCTTAACAGCTTCCAGCCATTCAGGAAGAAAACGTTCCAAGCCTATGGGACCCGATATGTCCAAACCCCAGCTTGCATGTTCGCCCCACACCAGATACCCCAGCTTATCAGCCCAGTAAAGGAAACGGGGCTCAAAGATCTTCTGATGCAGCCTGGCGCCGTTAAAGCCCAGTCCCATAGAAATCTCAATATCCCGTTTCAAATCTTCATCAGTGGGGGCAGTATATATCCCGTCGGGATAAAAGCCCTGATCCAATACAAGCCTTTGGAAAACCGGTTTTCCGTTAATGAGGATCTTGTTATCCTCCACAGTAATTGAGCGCAAGCCTGCATAGCTGCTTACCCGATCGATGTATTGCCCGTCCTTAAGCAGTGCTAACTCCAAATCATATAATCGGGGATTCCCTGGTTCCCAAAGATGTATTTCCGATAACTTCAGGCTGAGCCTGGCCACTCCGCCCGTTACCCTGGTTATAGCCCTGCCTGTTTCTCTGCCGTCATAGAAAGCCTTTGCTTCAAAATCTCCCTCGACAGGCAGGCCGGCAAAATTCGCCTCTATGTGAATACATTCATTATCAGGGTCAGGAATCATCTTAAAATATGATATGTAGCTGTCCGGAACATTCTCCAGCCATACCGTCTGCCATATACCAGTGGTTCTTGTGTAGTGGCAGACCTGGGAATAATACTCGTGGCACTGTTTACCAACAGGCTGAAGCCCTGAACGTAAATCGTCCTCAGCATATACCGTTACAACATTGACCCCCTGCTCCAGATAGTCGGTAATATCAAACGTAAATGGGGTATATCCTCCCCTGTGGGTGCCTACCGATTTGCCGTTAATCCACACTTCGGTATCATAATCTACAGCCCCGAAATGAATGAGCACCCTGCCGGAGTTCCAGTCGCCGGGGATGGTAAATTCCCTTCTGTACCACACCGCAGCCATAAAATCCTTGTATTCTACCCCTGACAATTTACTTTCAGGACAGAAAGGAACGATAATTTTGCCCTCCAGCCTGTCGGCCTCAAAGCGTTTTCTTGCCTTTCCGCTTCTGCCGTGATCGATTTCAAACTCCCAGCAGCCGTTCAAATTCAACCACCTGTCACGCACCATAATCGGCCTGGGATATTCCGGTCTTGGAATATCATTGCATTTGCAGCCCATATCAAAATTACCTCCCTTTAATATTTTTAAAATCTCATAAAAATGTTCCTATTCAGCTTTATTCTTTATCAAAGACCGACAGATAATGCTCAAAAAATCTGTCCTTATCAACTTTCAGAGCCACTTCGTGTTTGCCGCCTTCAGGTTCAGAAACCCAATGGGTTAACCCTCGCAGCCTGTCGCTGGCCAATTCCACCTTGACATTTCCTTTTTCAAATTTACATATTTGGTTATCGAAAATGGTAGTAGCAGCCAAAGGATCGTGGAATGTTATTTTATCGGCTTGCTCAAACCATACAGAAGAAAAATCAAGGACCGGTTCAAGCAAGGGAGCCTTAAACCTGCTGCGTA
>LFTM01000110.1 GCA_001513505.1 Clostridiales bacterium DTU092
AAAGGGACAGAGGAAGATTCTGCAGAAGACACTGCCACCGGCATGGGCGTCATGGCAGACATGGCCGTAGAATGAGAATCGAAGAATAAGCATAGTTTTAAAGCATCATCTACTCCATTTGCAATCTCCTTCCAATTTTTATATAATTAAAATATCACCAGTTTTTCATATCTCACAAAGCAGGGTATAACCAAAAAACTTTGCCTACAGTTGGTTCTATTTCCGCAACGTATAAATCAAGATTAACCCTGCCTATAAGTAAAATAGGGAGGTTTTATTAATATGGCTAAATACTGCGTTTCCACCGATTCCGGTTGTGATCTGCCGGCAACCTTCTGTAGAGACCGGGGCATCCATGCCTATCGTATGAAATACACTATTGGGGACGAAACATATACCGATCAGATGGATCCGGAGGACTGTATCACCTTCTATAATAGGATGAGAGCTGGCGATGTACCTCATACCAGTCAAATGACTCCCCATGAGTTTATAGACTTTTGGTCCAAGCTTTATGAAGAGTTTAAACTACCAATTGTACATATTGCCATGGGCAGCGGTATATCGGGCACGTATGCCAACGCAGTAATTGCAAAAGATATGTTTCTTGAATCCTATCCTGATGCCGAAGTTTTTGTTGTAGACTCCACCCTGGCTTCTATTGGTTATGGAATGCTGTGTGTTTGGGCTGCTGATATGCGTGATGCAGGAGAAACACCTGATAATTGTGTTAAATGGTTGGATGAACAAAAGATTTTCATTAATACCTATTATACCTGCGATGATCTTAAATATCTTTACCGCAGCGGACGGGTAAGCAGGGTTGGCGCTACCGTGGGAACGGTCTTGAATATTAATCCAATTCTCAACCTTGATAAAGAAGGTCATCTCATTGTCCAGGAAAAAGTAAGGGGACGAAAAAGAGCATTTAAGCGTATATACGAAATTGTTGAAGAGCGTATAGTTGATCCCTCCGATCAAACAGTATATATCTGTCATTCCGACTGTGATAGTAAAGAGGTTAAAACCTTTTCTGAAACTCTCATAAACAGTATTGGGTTTAAAGATTCCTTCATCAGTTATATCAGCTCAACTATAGGTTCCCACTGTGGGCCCGGCCTTATTGCTGCATTTTTTGTCGGCAAACCCAGATTTTAGGTAATAATAAGGATTAAAACCCTAACATTCCACCATTTTTGCGTCTTGGTATTGACTTCTATTAACCTTATGACTATACTTAAGCTAGCAAGCTCTTTGAAAATCTATGTTTATGTGACCCGATAGAGGCGCGGTCTGTACGAGTAATCTGTTATAATGGCTTGGCACAGTAACAGACGAAAAGACAGATCGCCGAAGTGACGGATATCCGCCAAGGGGTACCGTTGCTGGGCTGCTGCAGAATATGTAGTAGACTGTCACTTTGTTTAAAGTGGAGAGCTATCGTGTGTTGAAAAAAAGCATGAGGCACTCTATGTCTCATGCTTTTTTTAAATACAAAATATTAATTATGGGGGGTTCGTTATGAATCAAAAAAAACTTTTTACACTACTCCTTGTCGCAACTGTAATATTCGTAGCACTAGCATGGCCCGCGTTTGCTGAGGATGCAGCAGACGATGAGCATCAGAGCATTGTATACAGTACAATCTGGTCACTTGCACCGCCGGTTATTGCCATTGTTCTGGCCCTTATCACCAAGGAAGTGTACAGTTCGCTCTTCATAGGTATTATAAGCGGAGCTCTGCTGTATGCAAATTTTAATCCTGTTAATGCCTTTGATGCAATATTTTCTGAAGGGTTTATATCTTCACTGGCTGATGGCTGGAACGTTGGTATATTGATTTTTCTGGTAGTTCTTGGTACGATTGTATGTCTTATGAACAAGGCAGGCGGATCAGCTGCATATGGAAAGTGGGCAGCACAAAAGATCAAATCCAGAAAAGGAGCTATGCTGGCTACCTTCGGACTTGGTGTCCTGATTTTTGTTGATGACTACTTCAACTGTCTTACAGTTGGCAATGTTATGAGGCCTATAACTGATAATCACAGAATTTCCCGTGCGAAATTAGCATATCTGGTTGATGCTACCGCAGCACCCATATGTATGATAGCTCCAATATCCTCATGGGCTGCTGCTGTTGTGGGTGTAGTTGAAGGTTATGACGGCTTTGATCTTTTCATTCGTGCAATACCATACAACCTTTATTCGCTTCTTACAATTGCAATGATTATATTCATCACTGCAATGGGAATTGAATACGGCCCCATGAAAAAACATGAACGAAATGCCATATTGTATGGGGATCTCTATACCACTCCTGATCGCCCCTACGAAGGTCAGGATGGCGAAGTATCCGCCGGTAAAGGAAAGGTCATAGATTTAGTTATTCCCGTACTTATTCTGATAATTCTTTGTATACTGGGTATGCTGTATACCGGCGGTCTACTCGAAGGCGAAAATATAATAAACGCTTTTGCTAACTGTGATGCTTCTTTAGGACTGTCACTTGGTTCTTCCCTGGCGCTTATTATCACTATCATTTATATGATGGTCCGCAAAGTTCTGACCTTCAATGAATGTATGGAATGTCTTCCCGAAGGATTTAAAGCCATGGTACCTGCCATACTCATTCTTACCTTTGCCTGGACATTGAGCGGTATAACAAATCTTCTGGGGGCAAGAGAGTACGTCAGCAGCATTTTCGAGGGTAGTGCAGCAAATCTTCTGGTGTTGCTTCCTGCCATTGTATTTGCCGTAGCTGTTGGTATGTCCTTCTCAACTGGTACATCCTGGGGAACCTTTGGCATCCTTCTGCCGATAGTAACTGCAATAGAAGGTCTTGGGCCTGAACTGCTGGTAATTACAGTTTCAGCCTGTCTTGCGGGTGCAATTTGCGGCGACCATTGCTCCCCGATTTCCGACACAACCATTATGTCATCTACCGGAGCAATGTGCAACCACATTAACCACGTGCAGACTCAGTTGCCCTACGCTATGACTGTTGCAGCCGTGTCCTTTGTAGGCTATATCATTGCAGGCTTTGTTCACTCAGCATGGATAATCCTGCCTTTATCCATTGTCATATTACTGGGTGTTCTTTACTTAATCAAGCTGATAACAACGGATAAAGATGTATCACTAGACGGTAAAGCCAATGCTTAATAGCAGCATTAAATAACAAAACGCCTTTCATCCCGCTCTTATAGCGGGATGAAAGGCGTTTTTATATAGGAGAGTTACATCATTCCCGATCATTCTATTAAGTCCGACTAAAAGTCATAACGTTACCTGGGTGGGCACATGGCCGGGCTCTCTGAATATCCCCTCTTCTTTATCCTTCTTTATACGATAAGCAACATACAAATTACCCAATGAAAAGAGGGCTCCCAGGAAGAAAACCCACTGGCTTCCCCAGTTTGCCCAGACATACCCTCCGGCAATAGCCGCTAATATCGATATCACATGATCCAGGCTGGTTCCCATGGACAATGTAGATGTAACATCATCATCGCTCTGTGCTATCGAACGCAGATAAACCGACTTCACCATATTGATCTGCATCGACAGCCTGTCCAGTACAAACAGAAGGTATACCAGCCATACTGTGGCTCCATGACCGGGAAGAATTCTCGAAGTAATACCCCATACCGTTAAACCATATACCGCGTAGATACCTATAAATGAAAGGGCATCAACGTACATCATGCGTCTTATACCGAACTGATCCATCCACTTCCCAATCAAGTTCATAAAAAATATGGAGGCAAAACCCACAACTATTGAAAGCAACGCAACGGTATCAGCTTTCTTCATCAATAGATCAACTATTACCCAAGTACTATAAACATTTGTCACCTGTTTCTGAATACCGTGCAGTATAGCAAGGATGTAAAAGCGATAGTATTCTTTTTTAAACACCAGTTTGGTTTTATAGGACTCCAATTTTTGGGATTTAACCCGCCGAATCATAAAAGTATTTACAACCACAGCGCATACAAAGAATATTGCAGATACAATAAATATCCATTTGATGGGAGTGTTAAATGTAAATAACCCTGTCCTGAATCCAAGAAATACAATCAATGCAGCAATAAACCCAAACGCAGACCTGACGCTGGAATACTGACCCATACGTCTCCCTATTTGATCCGGCTCAGCCAGAGACATGCCTATAGCGTCTTGCAAAGGCATGAAAAGATGCATACCCATTGAATTGATAAAAAGAAATATCAGCATAACGCCGAAAGAGGGAGTAAAAATACCCAGCATTAAAACCCCGGCAAATGCCAGTATCTGTGCGATAAGAGATGCTCTTAAGTCGCCCAGAAAGCTTAACATGCCTATAATTAATACACACAACAGTCCCGGCAGTTCACGGGGAAATTCAATCAATCCCCGTTGAAAAGCCGTCACCTGATAAACCTCTTTAAAATAGTTGGAATACACAGCATCGCTTAAACCATTTCCCAGTGCTACTGCTGATAACAGTACAAAAAACAAAAAGAGTTCAGGACGCATTCGCAGACTTTTTTTTATCATTTTCAGTGTTTCCTTCCTGTTCAGTTGATATTAAATGGTTAGTGACTTACTGCATAACAAATCTGTGTAAAATCTTTCATAACTATTTGTTACATTTACTTCCTTTGCGGTACTATCTCAATCCAGTAACCATCAGGATCCTCAATAAAATAAATGCCCATATCCTTATTCTCAAAGCAGATACAACCCATGTTCTTATGGCGTTCATAAGCGGCATCAAAGTCATCAACAACAAGCGCCAGATGTATTTCATTATCTGACAGATCGTATGGCTCCTTCCGATCCCTCAGCCAGGTCAGTTCTACCTGGTGTTCGGTGACTCCGTCACCCATGAATACCAGCTTAAAGCTTCCGTCCGCCGCCTCATGACTCCTTAATACTTTCAGACCCAAAGCTTCTTCATAAAAGGATACGCTTTTTTCCAGATCCATAACATTGAAATTAGTGTGGGCAATTTTAAATTTCATATCATCATACTCCTTCCATTATATTTTTTATATATAATTTGCTGTCCCCTGTGAGACAGGGTCGCAACTCTGGTCTGTAGATCCTTAACCTTGTCGGCAAATTCCTGTGTTATCCCATATTGATCCCAAAAATGCATCGGAACAAAAAGTTTAGGTTTCATATTATTTATAAAATATTCTCCGCCCATATGGTAATACTCTTTTAACCTGGGGTCAACGGGGAAAAATGCGATATCCACCTTCTGTCCTTTAATTTTTTCCATTTCGTTCTCAAAGCTTTGTTTATCCTGCTTCAACTCATCTTCGGTGGATTCATAATACCAATACCAGCAGTTCAGGTCACCGGCATGAAATATGCTAATTCCATCGGCTTCCACCAGAAATGATACCCCTACATCGGTAGAACCAAAGGTCCGTATTCTTACGTCATCCAGCTTAAGTTCCTGATATGGTGGCAAGAAATAATAGTTATGGTGTTTGTGGTCTATGTATACATCGTCGCTAAAAATATACCTGATATCCGGCCTTTCCTTGCGCCATTCGAGAATAACCTTATTGAAATGATCCGCATGTGCATGAGAAACGAACACATAGATATTTTTATTTTCATCCAGATGCCTTACTGAAACAACCCCGTTATCCAGATTCCTGCCTTCCCCAACAGGTTCATCGTTATAATAATCAAAAATAAAATAGTTTTTATCGGTCTCCACGGCAAATCCACTGTGATGCAAATACCAGATCCTGGCCTGCCCAACGCTCATTGTAATCCCTGCCCTTCTTTATCCGTTTAATATTCTATATACCCACTAACGCATAATCAATTCATCTTTCGCGGTTTTAATTACGGGGATTTCCTTCGGTAAAGCTGCTGGACAAAAACAACCATTGTCATTATACCATACCTCCTATATAATTGATAATAGATTAATTTGATAATATTATCCAATAAGCAGGAGGGGATAACATGTCTCAACCGGCTCAAAGGCTCGAATGGTTTACCCGTGCCCGATTTGGTATGTTTATTCACTGGGGTCTGTACGCAATACCGGCCAGAGGTGAATGGGTAAGAAGCCATGAAAAGCTTTCAATTGAAGATTATCAACCTTTTTTTGAAGAGTTTAATCCCGTCAACTATAATCCCGGAGAATGGGCGGCTTTAGCAAAAAAGGCCGGGATGAAGTATGCAGTAATGACAACAAAGCATCACGACGGATTCTGCCTCTTTGACAGCAAGCTTACGGATGACAAAGCAACCAATACTCCCGCTGGCAGGGACCTGATAAAGGAATACGTTGAAGCTTTCAGAGATGAAGGATTAAAAGTGGGGTTCTACTACTCACTGCTGGACTGGCATCATCCGGATTATCCGGCTTACGGCGACAGACATCATCCCATGAGGGAAAACGAGGCTTGGAAGAATAAAAAGCATGACTTCTCAAAATATCTTGAATACATGCATGGCCAGGTAAGGGAGCTGCTTACCAATTACGGAAAGATCGATATAATATGGTATGATTTCTCCTATGATAACATGTCCGGGGAAACCTGGAAAGCTACAGAGCTGGTGAAGATGACACGCTCCCTACAGCCCGATATAATTGTTGACAACAGACTAGGCGGTAACATCAGATCTGTGAACCCGGAAATATATGCAGGTGATTTCGCATGCCCCGAGCAGATAATACCGCCTGAAGGCGTTGTGAACGAAGCCGGTGAACCAATACCCTGGGAAGCCTGTATAACAATGAACAACCACTGGGGTTATGCTGCAGCTGACAAGGATTTCAAATCACCCAAACAGTTGATAAGAGCTCTGGTTGAATGTGTCAGCAAAGGTGGCAACCTGCTTCTCAATGTGGCCCCAAATGCAAAGGGAGAAATCCCTCAGGAAAGCGTTGATATATTATTATGCATCGGTGAATGGATGAGTAAAAATGGTGACAGCATATACAACTGCGACAACGCCGGGCTGCCCAAACCCGAATGGGGACGTTACACCAGAAATGGTAACAAGCTGTATGCCCACATCTTGGAAAGAGGTATAGGTCCCATCGCTCTACAGGGATTGAAGGCTAAAGTTAAAAAAGCCCGTCTGCTTGCTGATGGCTCCGAGGTAAACATCGATAAACCATGGAATGCGGAACATTATGGCGATGCCCTATTTATCAATTTCCCAACTTCCAAACTTCCGGACGAAATTGATACTGTAGTAGAACTGGAGCTTGAATAATATAAAAAAGCTACCGTACCTTAAAATGGCGCGGTAGCTTTTCTTTTATTTTTACCGTTAAACCTTTATATAATACCCGGACTCCTGTCAATATCGGTAGCAGCATCATAGGTCTTTATAAAATCAACAACTTCATCCACCGTTGTAAACGCCAAAGCAACATAGCTGTCTGCTGCCCCATAATAGATGGCTATTCTTCCGGTCTCAGCATCGGCTAAAGCGGCACAGGGGAATATGACGCTTGGTACAAAACCTCTTTCCTCATACCATTCCTCAGGAGCCAAAACATATCTGCCCGCTCTGTGTTTAACTATTGCAGGATTATCAATATCAAGAAGACAAGCGCCCATGCTGTATACATAACCACTGCAAGTCCTTGCTACTCCATGGTAGAACATCAGCCAGCCTTCACTGGTTTCAATGGGTGCGGATCCTCCTCCAATCTTCAATGACTGCCACCACTCATGGCCGCGGGCCATTACATGCCTGTGTCTGCCCCAGTATACGAGGTCAGGACTTTCACTTATATAGATATCACCAAACGGAGTATGACCGCTGTCGCTTGGCCTGGACAACATTACAAAGTTATTGTTTATCTTCCTGGGAAATAGCACACCGTTTCTGTTAAACGGCAAAAATGGATTATCCAATCTGATAAATGTTTTAAAATCTTTCGTTTTCGCTAAACCTAAAGCTGCTCCGTAGAAATCCGTGCACCAAACAATATAGTAAGTATCTTCTATCTTGATTAGCCTGGGATCATAGGCATACCGGGGCATGAAAGGTTCCCCTTTTTCATTGACAAACTGGATTTTTTCCTGTTCAAACTCCCAGTTGATACCATCTTTGCTGTAACCCAAATACAAGTGTGGTATACCGTCGGTCTGCTCTGCGCGGAATACACCAATAAACTCTCCATTGTATGGTACTACGGCACTGTTGAATATTCTGGCAACACCGGGTATGGGATTTCGCTTAATAATAGGATTTTCCGAATACCTCCATACCGGTCCCGTGACACCGGCAGGCTTGTCCTCCCAGGGAATATTACTTAAATTGTCTGTAAACATGCGTACCTTACTCATGATACTCCCCTTTCTATTTTTATATTAGTTTTTGATGATTTAGCAAAAATAATTAATAATAATTATTCGCCTTCATACCCGATCTCCCGCCAGATCTTTTTCGCATATTCTATATCCTCTTCAGAAGGCTCTATGTCACCCAATATGCTGGCCGGAGGCGGTTCAGGTCCTTGGAGATGCCTAAACTTCGGAAGAGGTGACCAGTGATCATCTTCGTACTTTTTGCGCACAGCTTCATCTCTGAAATCAGGAACCTCTACAGGTATCCCATCCTGCAGTGCACTTTTCCATGCAAGGATACCTACCGATGACATGGCAACTCCACGATAAACATCTAAAAATGGCTGCCTACCCGTTCTTATAGCTTTTGCAAAATGAAAATTAGTCCAGAAATCTCCTCCGCCNNCCTCCGCCGTGACCGGTCTTTTCAGCTAGTTCTCCATGCTCCGGCCATTCAGGTGAATACACTTTTTCAGTCACCTGTCCCGGCTTGAGCATCCATTTCTCATGCCATACCCTCACCTGCTGAGGGCCCCAATAACCAGGTCCTCTGGTGCTTTCCATTGCTCCTTCTGAACCGTGGAGCCTATACCATATGCTGTGACCCGGGGTTCCATTGAAAAGTCTAAAAATAGCACCATTATTCATCCTGCATATGATAATCGAACCATTATCGCTTTTTCTAATTTTCTTGGTTTTGTACTGAGGAAATGCCAGGGAGAATGCATTTACCTTCACCGGCATGGTATCCGTAATATACATAAGCGGGGCAAGCGCGTGGGTACAATAATATGTAGAAGGTATCC
>LFTM01000195.1 GCA_001513505.1 Clostridiales bacterium DTU092
TTAATCAGCCTGTCTCATAGCCTTATTATATCAGCATCCAACCTGACCGTACAACCTAAAAAACCAAAAATCATTTATTCTGTCAGCCGAAACTTTCCTTAAATTGAAAATGCTATAGGGGTATGATATAATTTTTATAACAAAACCCGGTACAGGGAGGGATTTATCATGAACTTAAAAAGCTTTAAAACACCTGAGGCGATCTACCGTCCTGCTCCGTTCTGGAGCTGGAACGATAAATTCGACAAAGATGAACTGAAAAGACAGATAAGCGAGATGGCTGAAAAAGGCTGGGGAGGCTATTTCATGCACTCACGAGTTGGGCTTGTAACAGGATATCTCTCCCCTGAATGGATGGAAATGATCAGAGCCTGTGCTCAGCATGCCGGTGTCACCCAGACATATGCATGGTTGTACGATGAGGACAAATGGCCGTCCGGTTTTGCAGGTGGTGAGGTATCTGAAGTCGAGGAGTACAGGAGCCGCGCCCTGGTACTGCTTAAAAAGGATGAACTGACCGAAAACGACACGGTGCTTAAAGAGTTTGAGTATGACGGCGTTACATATTTTATTTGCAAGCGTGTATCACCGTTGGGGAATGCATGGTTTAACGGAATGTGTTATGTCGATCTTATGAATCCCGAAACCGTTAAAGCTTTTATTGACTGCACCCATGAGCGATACAAGGAAGCATGTGGTGAATATTTCGGCAAGGAAATCCCGGGTATATTTACCGATGAACCCTGTTACCTGATGGAAGGACGTTACGATGTTCCCGTATTGCCCTGGTCGGATTATCTTCCTGAATACTTCGAAGGCTTAAAAGGATACCGGATCCAGGAACATCTCCCTGAGCTATTCTTCGATATACACAATTACCAAAAAATACGTTTTGATTTTTTTGATGCCGCAACCCGATTATTCATTGAAAGTTTTACCAAACAATACTATAACTGGTGCGAAGAAAACAATCTTATAATGACCGGCCATTTTATGGCAGAAGACACTCTGGCCTACCAGCTGCAATGGATCGGTGCAGCCATGCCTCATTATGAATATATGCACTGGCCGGGCATTGACAAGCTGGGAAGGCACATAGACCAGCTGGTTACGGTTAAGCAGGTAACATCGGTTGTGGATCAGCTGAACAAAGAAAGGGCTTTCTGTGAGGTGTTCGGCTGTATTGGCCAGCAATCAAGCTTTTACCACCGCAAGTGGATCGCCGACTGGCAGGCTGCCCTCGGGATCAGTTTTGTAAACCATCATCTGTCCCTCTATTCCATGAGAGGCGAAAGAAAGCGGGACTATCCGCCTAACTTCTACTATCAGCAGCCCTGGTGGG
>LFTM01000162.1 GCA_001513505.1 Clostridiales bacterium DTU092
TGTTTGAGAGCACAAAGGGTATAATTAATAAGGAAAGTATAGCAAAGATGAAAGATGGAGTAATAATAATAAACACCTCCAGAGGACCATTGGTGGTTGAGGAGGATTTGGCCGAGGCACTAAACAGTGGCAAAGTATACGCAGCAGCCGTGGATGTGGTTTCAAAGGAACCTATAAGTGCGGATAACCCATTATTGAAGGCAAAGAATATTATAATTACTCCGCATATAGCATGGGCACCTAAAGAGGCACGGCAGAGGCTTATGAAGATTGCTGTGGATAACCTGAAAGCATTCTTGAACGGAAAACCGGTTAATGTAGTGAATGAATGACATATAAGGTATCGGGGGTAAGTCCGATGGGTATAACCAGAGAAATATTGATAAGGTATAAATATCTTAATTTCCCGGTAAAAAATGGAGCTCCCAAGCTATTAGTAAGATGTGTTCTGGACAGAAATGATATTCGCGAGTTTGAAATAGAACTGGCTTCAGGTGAACCGGATTATTGGGTTTTCATGGATGTAAGCAGGCTGATCGGACGGCAGCTTAGCATCACCGTATTGGATGCGGAGGATAAGAACATACTTGATACCATAGAGCAGGGGGATGAAATTAAAGGGGCCGATAATTTATATCAGGAAAAGTATCGACCCCAGTTCCATTTCTCTTCCAGGAGGGGATGGATAAACGACCCTAATGGTCTTGTATACTACAAAGGTGAGTATCACCTGTTTTATCAGCATAACCCGTATGGATGCAAATGGGGAAACATGCACTGGGGGCATGCTGTCAGCAAGGATCTGATACACTGGAACGAGCTGGGGGATGTATTGTATCCTGATGAGACGGGTACAATGTTCTCCGGTTCCGGAGTAGTTGATACCTATAACACCTCCGGGTTAAAATGCGGTGCAGAGGATCCTATAGTACTATTTTACACTGCCGCCGGTGGAACATCCATACAGTCCACAGGACATCCCTTTACCCAGTGTATTGCTTACAGCATAGACGGGGGGCGTACCTGGACAAAATATCATGATAATCCGGTCATTGGGGAGATAAAAAGCGGCAACCGGGATCCAAAAGTTGTCTGGCACGAGAGCACCGGACGATGGCTTATGGCTTTATATCTTGAGGGTGAGGATTATGCATTGTTTGCTTCTTCCGATCTTAAGAACTGGAGTCAGTTTGCAGAATACCGAATTGAGGGAACCGGAGAATGTCCCGATATATTTGAATTACCGGTGGACGGGGATCCAAACAATAAAAGATGGGTTTTTTGGAGCGCCAATGGAAGCTATATGATTGGCAGTTTTGATGGCAGAAATTTTGTTGAAGAATACAGACATATTACCGGCAGTTCAATCGAGGCAGGGTACAGCTATGCCGCCCAGACCTGGAGCAACATTCCAAAAGATGATGGCAGGGTTATTCAAATTTCATGGGCTACCATTGATATTCCTGATATGCCTTTTAATGGATGTATGACTTTCCCCTGTGAACTGACCCTCAGAACTACTGATGAAGGTGTACGGCTTTTCACATATCCTGTAAGGGAAATTGAAGATCTTTACCGGCACAGGTATTCCTATGAATTCCAGATGTTAAAAAAAGATGTTCCTTTATCAGTTGATGTTGATAGTGAACTAATGGATATATGCTTTGAATTGGATTTGGGTTCTGCCAAAAGGATAATAATGGATATACATGGTATTGAATTGAGTTATGATGCTAAAGAGCAAAAGCTTTATTTCATGGATAAATGTGCTGTTTTAAAACCTCAGCAGAAGAAGATCAGTTTACGTATTCTGGTAGATCGGGCAA
>LFTM01000134.1 GCA_001513505.1 Clostridiales bacterium DTU092
GATGAAAAACAGTGAACTCCAGATTCTTCCACCAGCCATTGAATTAAAAATATTTGGAAGTGTTACAAACACAAGACCCGGACCTTCGCCTGGATCAACATTGAAAGAAAAACATGCCGGGAAAATAATGAGCCCTGCAATAATGGATATAGCAGTATCCAACATGGCGATATTAATGGATTCGCCAAACAGGCTTCGATCCTTTTCAATGTAGCTTCCGAATATCGCCAGAGAACCTATCCCGATACTTAATGTGAAAAATGCCTGGCTCATAGCAGCAAATATGATTTCCCAAATACCATATTCCTTGGCACGGCCAATATCAGGCAACAGATAAAAGCGAAGTCCTTCACCTGCATTTGGAAGCGTCATGGATTTTATTGCAAGCAGTACAATAATAGCAAGTAACAGTACCATCAAGATTTTTGTTATCTTTTCCACACCTTCCTGCAGACCCATCGAACATATTCCAAAACAAACAACAGTTGTAATAACCAGCCATATGGTCATTTCCACAGGATTCTCTATAAAGTTGCCAAACACCTCACCAATCTGTTGGGTATTAAGACCATCGAATTGTCCCACCGCAAACTTGTAGAAATAAGCCAGCATCCAACCTGCAATGGTAGTATAAAACATCATGAGAATATAATTCCCGGCTATACCGGCATAGCCCATCCAATGCCATTTTTGTCCTTCCTTCTCCAAAACGTTGAATGATGTGGCAATACTTTTCTGACTAGCTCGCCCTACCGCCAGCTCCATTGTCATAATTGGTACACCAAGCAGAAAAATAAATATCAGATAGACCAGGACAAATAATCCACCGCCATATTGCCCTGTTATGTAAGGAAAACGCCAAACATCACCTAATCCGATTGCGCATCCCGCAGAAATTAAAATAAAACCTAAACGGGAGGCAAATCTTTCTCTTTTTTCCATTCTTCCGTCCTCCTAACAACTTTAAAATTATTAGTTTTGTGTTTGAAATGAACATTTACCTGAAGCATGTTTGTTAAAATATGAATCATTATGCTCAAAATTATATTATATTTCATTTATAATATCAATAAAATTTATAAGTTTTTTACTTTCAAACAACGTAAATGCAGGTTTTGCACCTGATTACCGCTTATGCCGGCAGTACCAAAAAATAAAAGACAGCACAGCAGCTCACTGCTGTGCCGTTTAAGTTCTATAATTGATTAATCTTCGGAGCCCTCATCACTTTCATCATTGTCTTCATCTTCACCATCCTGAGTACGTACAGGAACACTAATTACAGCTAAAGTCTCATCCTCAGAAGTAAGTATACGTATATCAGTCCCAGTAAGTTCAATATCTTTTACCGTAATTGTATCTCCTGCATTCTTATTGCTGACGTCAATGGAAAATGATTCAGGCAAAGCATTGGCAGGTCCTGAAATTTCTATCTCTGAATTATAAATCTCCAGTATTAGATTGTTTCTCTCCAATGCTTCTCTTCCTGTTAACATAACAGGAACCTTCATCTTTATTTGCTCATCTCCGGTCAGAACCTGCATATCTACATGAATAATTTGACCAGTTATAGCATCATTCTGAACTTCCTTGACCAGTACTTCTTTTTCTTCCTGATTTATCATTACAAAAAATCTTGATGATGTACCTTTGTCTTTTAGAACCCTGTTTAGTTTTGATGCCTCGATTTTTACCGACTCACCATGTTCAAACTCTCCTCCATATATGACAGCCGGTACAAATCCATTCTTTCTGGTTTTTTTAGCGCTCTCCTTTCTTTCCAATACCTCTAGTAGTGCAGTACCCATTTACATACCCCCTCTATTAATTAAAGCTTTTGCTTTATTTGCCATCACTCTCTTTAGATGAGGGCTTATATTTCTATACTATATCCATATCCTGGGCTTGTCAAGTTTGACACAGACAGCCTTACTCTTCTCTGTACCCGGCTATATCCCATGCAGTAATTAATCCTAACAGCTTTTCATCTGGATCTCCGGTATCAGTTATAAATACCACAGCAAGCCTCTTTCCCTGCCTAAGCTCTTTTGCAAACATATCCTCAATATCTATTACCGGAGTCCCTCTGGATACAAACGCAAAAGATTCGCTTTCATGCTTATCAATGGGGATAAATTTAGAGAACTCTTTAATCTTTGCATCCTTATCCAATAAAACGTTGCCTGTGTTAAC
>LFTM01000129.1 GCA_001513505.1 Clostridiales bacterium DTU092
CTCGAACCCACGACCTCCAGAGCCACAATCTGGCGCTCTAACCACCTGAACTATACCCACCACAAAGCTAATGGCGCGCCTGAAGGGATTCGAACCCCTGGCCTACGGATTAGAAGTCCGTTGCTCTATCCAGCTGAGCTACAGGCGCATATAAATGGAGCGGGTGATGGGAATCGAACCCACGCAGCCAGCTTGGAAGGCTGGTATTCTACCACTGAATTACACCCGCGCGTCAATTTAATCATGCTTATCTATTAGAGTTAGTCAACGGACTTTCGTTGCTACTTCCTCAGACGCAAGTTATATTTTAGCGTGTATTATGATTTTTGTCAACCACTTTTTTAGTGCTTCTTTTAGTCAATCTTTACGATATGGGGAACAAGCCTGTCTTCAAGAATTTCAAGAATTCCAATGGTCGCCTTCGTATAGCCTCTTGACTGAGATAAACTCCCCGGATTCATAAATATGGTTCCATTCTCTTTAAAGATCTCAGCTCTATGCGTATGCCCGAATAAAACGGCATCGTATTGTTTTTCACGGGCATAATTTACCAGTTGACGTGTCCCCCACTTAACTCTGTAAAGGTGTCCATGAGTAAGAAAGATACGCTTGCCGCCAACTTCAATCTCTTTATTATTTGGAATCCGTCTGGTAAAATCACAGTTGCCACATACATACTCAACTGGTACACGCGTTATGTTATGCAGATAAACTGCGTCAGTACATAGATCACCCAGGTGGACGAACATACTTATATCAGTAAACTTTTGGGCTACCCTGTCCAACATAAGTCTTTCACCATGGCTGTCGCTTATTACTCCGATTTTCATGGCAAGCTTTTCCTCTCGTTTTTCATTTGTATCCCTGTTTTACAAGCAAATTTTTAAGATTTTTTAACGCTATACCACGGTGGCTGATAACGTTTTTCTCCTCAGGAGTAAGTTCAGCAAAGGTCTTATCCAAACCATCCACTATAAACAATGGATCGTAACCAAACCCGCCCTTTCCCGCCGGTGTAAATCCAATCTTTCCACAGCAAGCGCCAGTTGCACGGAGGATCATACCGTCATGCCGCACCAATACAATAACACAGCGGAAAACAGCTTGTCTCTTTTCAAAGGGAACCAACTCCATCATTTTCAATAATTTAGCATTGTTTTCTTCATCGGTAGCATTTTCTCCTGCAAAACGCGCTGAGTAAACACCTGGTTGCCCATTTAATGCCGCAACCTCTAACCCCGAATCGTCAGCAAGAACCGACTGGCCTGTGAATTTATGTATCTCCAAAGCCTTTTTTAACGCATTTTCTTCAAAAGAATCCCCGTCTTCTTCGACCTTTATATTTATACCGGCATCCTTCAAAGACAATATTTCAAAGGGCAGGTCATTAAGAATTTGCCTTATCTCTACTATCTTGCCAGGATTATTTGTTGCTGCAATTATCCTTCTCATACTTCCTCCTGCCCTACCAAACAATTAAGATCTCCCAGGGCGTCTTTTTGATATTTAATTATGTTCTGAATACCGATCTGTCCCAGTTCTATCATAGTATCAAGGTCCTTCAAGGTAAAAGGCATTATTTCACCTGTCCCTTGTATTTCTATCAATTCATTTTTTTCATTCATAACCAGGTTCATATCAACAGTTGCCAGGGAATCTTCTTCATAGCAGAGATCCAGCATTATTTCATCATTTACTATACCCACACTTACAGCTGCTGCATAGTTCTTAATCGGGCTTTTTTCAATATGTCCTTGATCCAGCATGCTTTTAATGCATTGCACCAGAGCAACAAAACCTCCGGTCACCGAACAGGTCCTGGTACCACCATCGGCCTGAATAACATCACAGTCAATCCATATGGTCCTTTCCCCCAAAAGATCCATATTGGTTACACAGCGCAACGAACGGCCGATCAACCTCTGGATCTCCTGCGTACGGCCCTCAGGCCTGCCACGGGATGATTCCCTGACTTTCCTTACCCGAGTTGACCCTGGGAGCATTCCATATTCGCTGGTTATCCATCCTTTTCCCGTTCCTTTGATAAAAGGCGGCACCTTTTCATCAATAGTTGCGGTACATATCACCCTGGTATTACCCATTTCTATTAAGACTGAACCGTCTGCATTAAGTATGTAGTTTGTATTTATTTTAATCTGTCGTATTTCATCATTTTTTCTTCCGTCAATTCTCATGATTAAAGCTCCTCCATTGTATTTCAGTATTCGTTAGCAAAAGCTGATACGCTTATCTGTCCTCCATCATATTCTTTACCTTCAACCATAATTATAACCTCATCCACATTGGGGAACTGTCTGGCTGTCATTATAATCGACTTTAAAACCATTGCCTCGCTTTGCGGCAGTTGGGCCAGTTCCTCAAACTCCTTACTGAAATTTATATATGTAACACCGTCATCAACCTGTACCCCCAGCAGCTTTGTATCGGCAGGAATATCC
>LFTM01000098.1 GCA_001513505.1 Clostridiales bacterium DTU092
ATAACAAAGATGTAGAAATATTTAAAGGGCGGTGGCAGTAAAAATTGGCTGATGTCCCGTTACATGCAGGAATAATACAATTTGTCTTCAGTTTTATTAAATGACGATTTAAAGAAACCCGTGAATATCTATCTTTTGACGATGAAGTCTGATAAAATATTTATTGTACGATTGGGTTGAGGGGTGAGGTGCTGATGAGGAAGCTGTATTATGGAACCTTTACAAACTCAAAAAGAGAAGAACTGGTCGATGAATGTATTAAATACATCAAAAAAGATCTTAAGGTGATTTACATATTGCCATCCAGGGAAGCGATGTTCCATGTCAGGCGGCTTTTTGCCGGGAAGCTTGGGGGAAAATTCAACTGCTGGGTTATGGGTTTTGACAATCTTGAACGTTTAATACTTGCGGGTTCTTTGGATCAATCCAAAATAATATCCGAGCTGGAAAAGAGTGTACTCATAAAACATGTTTTCAATAGGATGCCGGATGATGTCCTGTTTGGAAGTGTAAAGGACAAGCCCGGGTTTATAAGACTTTTGAATGATACCATAAGGCTGCTTAAGAGATCTTATATTTCCCCTGACGAGTTTCTTTCCAGAACCGAAACCCTTGAGGGAAATTTTTTTTCCAAGTGCAAATGTGTTTACCAAATTTATAAGAATTATGAAAACCTTAAGGCACAAAAAGGTATTATGGATTTAGATGATATATCGATAAAAGCTGTTGAAGCAAGCAGACGTGCCAGAATTTTTGAGGATATCGGTATTATTGTAATTGACGGTTTTATAAACATCGACCCGGTTAACCTTAACCTGGTAAGAAACATAATGAATAACCATCCTGACATTCCCATTCACGTCAACGTTCCGTTTAAAAATTTTCACAATCAGGAATTTGTGCTGTATGAGATCATAAAAAACTTTGAAGAACTGGGCTTTGAACGGGTTGAAGACCAACCGGGGGAAGAGAAAGCTCAAACTACTCCTCTTCAGACTGTTTCCCATGCTCTGTACTCAGGGGGAGACAGCATAATAGTTAATCCCGAGACTCTCTATATATCCAACAGTCCGTGTATGGATCACGAAATAAGGGTTGCTGCCGGAAGGATAAAGCAGCTTATTCTTGATGACGGCATAATACCATCCGATATAGCGGTTGTGACCGCTGATACAGAAAAATACAGGGCAAAGATGATTGAGGTTTTTATGGAATACGGTATTCCTCTGAACGCAAAGAAAAATGATGTATTATCGTCAGTACCTCTTGTTAAAGATATCATGGCTCTATGGAGAATGATCCTTTACGAAGAAGAGTGGGAGAATGCTTTTGTTTCAGTTGTTACGTCCAAATACCTGCTGCCCAATAAGGTTCTTGCCCATGACAATTTTCGCAACGAACAGCTGCTTGAGATTGCAGGGAATATTCTGAACGAGCAGCATGATGACTATCTGGAAGCATTTTTAAACAGCTATTTGGAAAAGGTTAACGATGATTCTTCAGTGACGGCCATGGAGGAATATATAAACGGGGTCCGCACCTTTCTGAATGGTTTTGAAGATCCATTAAGCGCCATTGACCACTTTAAGAAGATCCTGATAACGGTGGGGATTGAAGAAAACATATTAAACATGTACGAAAATGGATTGCTGGACGCGGAACTCTGGCTGCGGGATATCACTGCGCTGTATAAAACCCTGGAGTTTTTCGAGGGATTATATCAAATGTATAGTGAGTACCCTCCGGATACTACCGGTTTGTGGATAGAGGGCCTGGTTCAACATGTACTGGGCGGACTGTCAAATTATGAAACCGATGATTTTACAAGGGATCAGGGCGGGGTAAGATTTATCCCTCCGGACCTTGTCAGAGGGCAAAACTATGATACGGTCTTCATACTGGGACTCAATGAAGGCATCTTTCCCAGAGCGGGTAGCAGCAGTGGAATCTTTGACAGCTATGAAATGCGCCAGCTTTACGGGCTGGGTATCAATTTAAGACCTGTCGGGTGGGAACTGGAGCGCGAAAAGCTAAGATTTAATTCCTGCATAGCTTCCGCCAGAAACAGACTTTATCTGTCATACAGAACTGCAGATGAGGATAGCAGTATAATGATAGCATCTCCTTTTATGGATGAATTAGTGTCAGTACTGGATGAAGACAGCAGGAAAAAGGTAGTTGCCAAACCCGTTAGTATGCGGGATAGAATGAATTTTAGCAATGAGCCCTTTAGCGTTGGTGAAATGGTTAAGAAGCTGAACAGCCTGTATATTCAAAATACATCATCAATTGATAAACTTACCTTAACCGCCGGGATAGCCGGCAGACTAAGGTATCCCCTGTATGCAGCTGATATTGAGTTTACAAGGGAGTTTGGAAACGAATTTAATGAATATGACGGCAAACTAAGCCAGCCCAAAATTAAACAGCAGGGTACAAGATATGCTTTTTCAGTGTCCCAGCTAAACCGCTATGTCTGGTGTCCCTTTGTTTACTATTCTGAAAGGGTACTTGACGTTGAAGCGGAGGATGATATCTCAAGGCGCAGAATGGATACGGGGACATTCTATCACAGGGTGCTGAAGGCTTATCATGAAGTGGATCATGACCCCCGTATTCCGGATATAGAGAGATTAAACGGTATTTTCTATGAACTGGCGGAACAGCTAAACCTGTCTTATCTTCCTTTACCCTTAAGGGAATATGCATTAGAAGAGCTGCGGCTGGTTTTGGAAAGTTTTATAAGACACGATGCTGAAAATATGAAGAGATACTATGAGACCACCGGTTTTGTTCTGAAACCGGTAATGCTGGAGGAACGCTTTTTGTACAAAATGGATGGCAACAGAACTATAATTTCAGGAGTTGCCGACAGGGTGGACCTGGAAATGAACTGCAATGGCAGTTTTACCGGCAGGTTTATAATATATGATTATAAAAAGGGCGGAGTTAAAGGAATAAAGGAATGTATAGAAGGAAGTGATTTTCAGCTGCCGCTTTATTATCCTGCTTTTATTAATATCCTGAAGGATGCATTTGGTATTGAACAGCCTGACTGTCTTGCACTTTTATACTACAGCATTGAAAAGTTACAGTGGAACGGTTTTATACGGAAGGATATCAAAAAAGCACTGTTTGAAGGAAAAAAGGGACCAAGGAACATACCTGAAAAACCCAACATGGAGCTGGTTCTTTCCTGGTCGGAAAAAGAGGCAATGAAAGTTATTGAAAGAATACGGCAGGGGTGTTTCATGCTGCCGAAACAATGTCCTGCAACGGAATATACTCCCTGCACATACAGCGGTATGTGCAGATATGAGAGTACCAGGATATCCAGGAAGGCAGGTGTATAAAATGCTCAAAGCTATTTGTGATATGTACGGTGTGAATGAAGAGCAGGCCAGAGCTCTTGATATCAATACAAACATAGCGTTACGAGCCGGGGCCGGCTCGGGTAAAACAAGGGTGCTGACCAGAAGATTTTTAAGATTAATACTGGAAAGACCTGAACTTTCGCTGGACAGTATTGCAGCCATTACATTTACGCGAAAGGCTGCAACTGAGATGAAGGACAGGATTCGGGATGAGCTGTCGAAGAGAATCTCAAAAACCACTGATTTACCTGAAAAAACAAGACTTTCAAACTTGAGGATGCAGATTACCAATGCCAATATTGATACAATACATGGCTTTTGCGGAAAGCTTTTAAGAGAGAATTTTGCTTATTTAGGGTTAGACCCTGCTTTCACCATAATGGATGAGGTTGATTACAAAGTTGTTCTTACAAGGATAGCCGATGATGTAATACGGGATTTTGTTGAAGACGATGAAAACCGGGATAATGTGGAGATAATAGCCAAAAGCCAAACTGCGGGGTTCTTTACAGGGCAGCTTAAAAGGGAGATCATAGCTGTCTATCAGCGTATGAGGGAGCAAGGCTGCCTGCCTGACACCTTAATTAATGAGCATGAAAATTGCCAAAAGCTGTATGGAACTACTGATGCAATTGATTCAGAGGCAGGCATAGACGATATAAACAGGATTTTGATGAAGGCGATTGAAGAGACCAGCATTAAACTGATCTGTCAACTGCATCAAAGGTACAGCCAGTACAAAAAAAGAGAAAATTTGGTTGATTTTAATGACTTGGAATTGATGACTGTGAAGCTTCTGGAGAATGAGGATATACGTATGCATTATTTCAACCGGTTTGCTGCCATAATGGTGGATGAATTTCAGGATTTAAATCCGCTGCAGAAGGAGATCCTTGATCTGCTTACGCAAAAAGATGGTCATATACCTCCAGGAAGACTATTTATAGTAGGGGATTACAAGCAATCCATATACGGCTTCAGAGGTTCGGACTACAGAGTTTTTGAACAGGCATGCAGTGAAATTTCAAGCTGCGGCAGAGTGGAGAACCTTAGCAACTGCTACAGAAGTACGGAAAATATTATAGAATTTGTCAACATCATATTTGAGCGTCTGTTAAATCCATACGAAAAGCTGAAGTATCCAAAGAACAAAAACGATGATACCCGTGGCGGCAAGGATGATGTCTCTTCTGGCAAAAAAATCGAGCTTATATCATGGGATAAAAGTGCAATAAAACAGGTAAAACCCAAAACCAGGTGGGACGCTGCGAAGAAGCTGTTGGATTCTGAAAACTCGCTGCAGCAGCTTAAGGAAGCTTTGGAAGCTGAATATGATGACGTTGTTTCGGCAGACAAGAAGGACTTTCAGGGAAATGTGATCGCCGGCGCTATTAAAAAGCTTGTTTCGGAGGGTTATGAGTACAAAGATATAGCCATATTATTAAGAAGCAGGACATCCCTTCCACAGATCGAAAGTGCCCTGATACGATACGAGATCCCCTATTGTGTTCTTGGGGGTATAGGCTTCTGGGAACGCCAGGAGGTAAACGATATACTTTCGTTGTATAAACTGGTGTTTTATCCCGATGACAGACTGGCTCTGTTTACCGTACTCCGTTCACCCATATTTGGATTTTCCGATGATTTGCTGCTGGAGATATCACAATTTATGAATCAACAGGAAGGGAAGCGGCTGGATAGGGTTATGGAAGATTTTTCTCAAATGGTTACTGATGATGCATTTATTGTTCAAAGAGCCGCTGATATTTTTAAGCAGCTTATCCCCATGAACAGTATATTGAACAGCCTTGAGCTTATTAAGAAAATTATTGAAGTGACAAGATATGATGAGATTTTGACCGCTTTACCCCAGGGGGCCAAAAAGCTTAGAAACATTGAAAAGCTGGTTAGCATTGTTGAGAAATTTGAAAGTAAGAGAATATACAATGCCCGGGAGCTGCTGTTATATCTGGATATATTGAAGGATTCTGCGGGTATGGATCAGGATGCCTCTTTGGACAATGAGGACAGTGATGCGGTAAAGATATTGACCATTCATGCAGCAAAGGGACTGGAATTTAAAGCGGTTTTAATTCCCGATATGGATCGGGCTCTTGACGCCCAGGCAAAAAGGTATAAACCCCTCTTAATGTTTGATAAAGTCACAGGGCTTGTGTCGATGGGGATTGATGCCGAAGGGAACCTGAGTGAAAAAGCCAACCCGGAATATGAAGAAGCATACAATCGGAGGATACTGGCTGAACTGGAGGAATCCAGACGGTTATTCTATGTGGCTGCAACCCGCGCTGAAGAGTATCTGGGTTTAATCGGTGAATACCAGGAGCCTGAAAAGGATGGTAAAATCGATTCCCAGAACACATTTATGAAACAGCTTATGTGGGCAATTGATGAAAGCGATAATGATAAGATAGTGAAAATTGACGCCATGACGCTTGTTCCCGAAGATATGGAATATAGCAGCAATTATCCATCTTCGATCAGGAAAATGAGAGAGATTGTGCAAAATAAGCAGGCGGACGATGGAGATGATATCGTTATACCGGGTTTAATGCAATGCGATGCACCTCAGGAAGGAAGCATAAGTATATCTTCTTGGATGAAATACAGAGACTGTCCGAGGAAGTTTTTTCTCGAAAACCTGGCCGGGCTATCTCAGGAAGCAAATATATTTCTTTATGAAGAATCGTCCTATGATCCTGATACCGAAGATCCGGCTGCATTGGGAACAATGGTACACCTTCTGCTTAAGGAGGTGGACCCTGTCACAGCAAACCGGTTTCAGGCTGACAGCCTGTTTGAGATTTCCGGAGATCTGGGTGTTGAGATGTCTAAGGATGATGCAGGGTTAATCCTGAGATGTCTGCAGGGTTTTCTTGATATTGAAAAGCAGCGCAGTGAAACTGACAGAGGAAGATTTGTTGGATCGCTGAAAGAATATCCTTTCAGGCTGCCCATGTCACATGGATTGTACTTTTCCGGTACAGTTGACAGGGTAGATGTTTATGAAAGGGAAGGACAGTTAAGAGCAACCATTATTGATTATAAAACTAACCGGCTGTGTAGTACTGAAGATGCTTACGCCAAGGCGGAATATTACCGGGAACAGCTTGTTTCCTATGCGTGGGCTTTGAACCGGATGCTTTACTACAGAGGTAGAAGGGTTACTGTGGATGAAGCTGTCATATATTTCTTAAGCATCGGTCAGGCTGTGAATATTCAATTAAATGATGGAGATATGGAGAGAATAAAAGAAAATCTCGCAAATTCAGCTCCTGCGCTTCTTGGTAATAGATCATTTGATGAGTATCGGCCTGTCAAAGGGCAGAGTTGCATCTGGTGCGGAGTAAGAAAGTTTTGTGGTTTATAAAGTAATTTTGAATTACTGCCGTTGGGATTCCGGGACACCGGAGTGCCAGCCAATTGGTTTATATGGAAGGATAAGTATAATGTCAATGCAGAATAATCAATATAAGGAGGTGGATAAAAGCATGGGAAAAATGGCCGGTAATGTTAAAATCGAATGCGTACAGGCGGACATAACAAAGCAGGCAGGTTTTGATGCAATCGTTAATGCTGCTAACGCTCAGCTCTTACCGGGGGGAGGTGTAGCCGGAGCTATTCATCGTGCGGCCGGACCAGGTCTGGCGGAAGAGTGCAAGCCTCTGGCGCCCATTAAACCTGGACAGGCTGTGATAACCGGTGGGCATAATCTGCCAAACAGCTATGTAATCCACTGTTTAGGGCCGGTATATGGAGTTGATAAGCCTTCCGATAAGCTGCTGGCTGACTGTTACAGAAATGCATTGGAGTTGGCAGAACAGCAAGGTATAACTTCAATAGCTTTTCCCGCCATTTCTACCGGTATATTCGGATATCCCATGGAGGAGGCGGCCAGAATTGCTTTTAAGACGATATTCGATATGATTCCTTTGCTTGTATCGGTCAAGGTGATCAGATTTGTCCTGTGGGACAGGAAAGCGCTGGAGGTTCATGAGAGGGTGCTGGAGGAAATTTAATTAAAAAAAAGCTGCCATGATACGCGTCCCTCCCTTTCTTCTCCAACCGTTTTACAGCATGATAATAGTACAATTTGATTCAGGAAAAACAGCTAAAGGTTCCAATTTTATCAGATAATTTACAAGAAAATTTCATTTATACTACAAAATAGAGAAGATTAATTTCTAAGTATATGATAAAATATTTCTTGGCCAATACTCAATGTATAAAAATCAGAAATTTTTGCAAAATGTTATAAACAAACCTATAAACCATAAATACACAAAACGAAGGCTTTATGGCTTATAAAAGCATACCATAATAAATTACCATAAAAATTTAGGGGACGAGGGTAAATGGGAGATTATAATGTAAGAGATTTTGGAGCTATTGGTGACGGGAAAACAATTGATACGGCAGCAATACAGAAAGCCATTGACCAGTGTAGTCAAGCAGGAGGGGGAAGGGTTATAATTCCTGCCGGAATGAACTGTTTGTCCGGAACCCTGGTGATGAAATCAAATGTAGAATTCCATGTTGAAAGAGGCGCGGTTGTACTTGCCAGCCCAAATAGGGAGGACTATTCCAACGTTCATACTCATTATCATACTGCACTGTTTATAGCTGACGAAAATGTAGAGAATATTGCATTTACAGGAGGCGGTACCATTGATGGAGGAGGCCGGTTCTTTATAGAGTCGGAGAAGCCATATATCTATGTAATGAAAAGAGGCCGGCCATTTACTTTTTATCTGATAGGATGCAAGAACGTTACATACCGGGATATAACAATACGAGACGGCGCTTTGTGGACCATCAGGCTCACGGGATGTCAGGATGTAGTTATTCATGGTATTCGAATTCTTAACGATCTAAAACTTCCTAACAATGATGGTATTGATTTGGATCATTGCCAGAACGTAAGGATCAGCGATTGTTATATTGTATGTGGTGATGATTGTATAGTTTTCAAGACATTTAAGGGGCATGAACACTTTGGTCCGTGTGAAAACATAACAATAACTGGATGTACCCTTGTATCGTCTTCTTTTGCCATAAATGCCGGTTGCGAAGTAAAAAATCCTATACGCAATATTGTGGTGGATTCCTGCATAATACGTTCGAGCCATAGAGGTGTTGGTGTGCATTTAAGCCAGGAAAGTAATATTGAAAATATGCTGTTTAGCAACTTGATTATTGAGACGAGATACTATAATCCTGCCTGGTGGGGTGCTGCTGAACCGATTTATGTGACTGCTGCTCCCTGGACTGAAGAAGACGATATAGGTTATGTACGTAATATTCGTTTCTCAAATATATTATGCCGCAGTGAAAACGGCATATTCCTGATGGGATGGAAGCAAGGCATTATTGAGAGTATTGTGTTTGAAAACGTAAAGATTTGCCTGGATAAATGGACCGATGAACCCGGTGGACGCCATGATGTACGTCCGATTCCCGGAGAGAAAGACGGTTTGGCCGAAGGGGTATATGATTATCCCACCGCTGGTTTTTACTTAAAGAATGCAAAGGATGTAGTGTTAAGGAACTGCGAAGTTGTATGGGGTGAAAGGCGGCCAGAGTATTACAGATATGCTTTGGAAAGTCATAATGTCGAAAACTTAAATCTTGAAAATTTTAAAGGAGAGGCAGCACATCCCGATAAGAGTGAAGCTATCTTTATTGAGTAGTATTCATGACCTGCTTGACTTTATAACAGGTTTTCGATGTAGCCGAAAGCGCTAAATTATAAAAAGGGGGCAGTATTATGGGTGATAAAAAAAGAAGCAGCAGTAATGGTATGATACGTGTAGGTGTGGTTGGTGTGGGCCGGGGTCAGAGTTTCATGGAAGGTGCAATAGAAGAGTTGGGTATGGAACTTGTGGCCATATGTGATACGTGGAAAGAAAAGCTCGAAGAGGTAGGCGAAAGGTACGGAGTAGCAACTTATACTGATTATGATGAGTTTCTTGAACATGACATGGATGCGGTCATATTGGCTAATTATTTCCACGAACACGCTCCTTTTGCAATTAAAGCCCTGGAAGCAGGTTTTCATGTAATGAGTGAGACCTCCTGCAATGCTACACTGGCGGAAGGTGTAGCACTGTGCCGTGCAGTGGAAAAGAGCGGTAAAATATACATGTTGGCCGAAAATTATCCTTACACCGTATTCAATCAGGAAATGAAGAGATTGTATGACGAAGGCGAAATTGGCGAAGTAATGTATGCCGAGGGTGAATATAACCATCCAATGTCCGCTGAAGCCAGTCTGAGGATTTCACCGGGGATGAATCACTGGCGGAACTGGATACCTTCTACATATTATTGTACCCACGCGCTTGCCCCGCTTATGTATA
>LFTM01000044.1 GCA_001513505.1 Clostridiales bacterium DTU092
AAATAATAGTTGCCAGAGTAGGAGCATAAGTGCTGGGCCGTCCTATACCCATTTCTTCCAGTGCACGCACAAGTGATGCTTCTGTATACCTGGAAGGTGGTTGTGTAAAATGCTGTTCGGGCACCAGTTTCTTTAGTTCAACCTTTTCGCCTTCACTTAATTCGGGTAGTTTTATATCTTTTTCTTTATCTTCGGATCCGTTATCAGTACCCTCCAAATATATGACGGTATGTCCCGAAAAAATTTTCCGTGATCCGCTTGCCCTGAACAGATATTCATTCCCCATAATGTCCACTGTTACGGTCTCATATATCGCCGGAGCCATTTGACTGGCCAGAAAACGTTCATATATTAATCGGTACAACCTGTACTGATCTCTCTTCAGTGATGTCTTTATTGCATCAGGTTCTCTCATAATGGATGTAGGACGTATTGCCTCATGAGCATCCTGGGAACTTCTCCTGGTCCTGTATTGATTTGGTTTATCAGGAACATACTCCTGGCCATACTTATCTTTTATATATTCAAGAGCTTCTCTTTGCGCCTGTTCTGACACTCTTACAGAATCGGTACGGATATATGTTACCAGGCCAACTGCTCCTTCACCTTTTATTTCGATACCTTCGTACAACTGCTGTGCAATCATCATGGTCTTTTGAGCACTAAACCCCAGCTTCCGATAGGCTTCCTGCTGCAGAGTACTGGTTATAAAAGGAGGTGGTGCTCCTCGCTTTTTTGTGCCCCGTTTTATGCTTTCCACATAATATTCAGCGTTCTTTAATTTACCGGTAAAAGCTTCTACTTCCTCTTCGTTTTTAGGTGTTATTTTTTTTCCTTTTTTGCCATAGAAGTTTGCTTCAAATTCAAGTTTATCGCCCTGTTTGGTAAACTTACCGGTTATAGTCCAGTATTCCTCAGGTATAAACTCCTGAATCTCCTTTTCACGCTCACACACCATTCTTGTCGCCACTGACTGAACCCTTCCGGCACTTAGCCCTTTCTTAACCTTACGCCACAGCAATGGACTTATGGTATAACCTACCACCCTGTCCAGAATCCTTCTTGCCTGCTGAGCGTCTACCAAACTCATATTTATGGTTCTAGGATTTTTTACAGCATTTTTTATTGCTTGCTGGGTAATCTCGTTGAACTCAATTCTGCAGGCCGAAGACGGATCAATATCCAGAAGATAGGCAATGTGCCATGATATAGCCTCTCCCTCCCGATCAGGGTCGGTGGCCAGATATATTTTTTTGGCATTTTTAGCTTCTTTTTTCAGTTTCTTTATTATTTCTCCCTTTCCACGTATGGTTATATACTTGGGTTCAAAATCATTATCTATATCCACCCCCAGCTGGCTTTTGGGCAGATCTCTGACATGGCCCATTGAAGCTTCAACATTATAACCTTTGCCCAAAAATTTTTTTATAGTCTTTGCTTTGGCAGGGGATTCTACGATAACCAAATTTTGTGCCACATTATCCCTCCATTCAGTTCATCCACTGTTTAACAAATTTACCCCCGGATAATTGTTTAACTACTCCTTTCATTTCCAAAATAGTAAGGATGGCATTCAGCTTAGCTACGTCAAAACCAGTTATGGCAACCAGTTCTTCCAGATGTTTTTCTCCATCTTCAAGAGCATTATACACCTGAGTCTCAAAAATATCCAGCTGATATGCCGGTTGTGGAGATTTGCCGCCGGTTTGATACTCATCCATACCAAATTCCTCTAAAATATCCTCCACACATGTTACCATTTTTGCTCCCTCTTTAATAAGCTGGTTAGTTCCTAGGCTATAGGGACTGTTTACATTGCCTGGAAGAGCAAACACGTCTCTACCCTGCTCCAAAGCAAAATCACAAGTAATCAGGGCTCCACTTCTGCTTCCCGCCTCAATTACCAGCACAGCATGAGACAGCCCGCTAATAATTCTGTTCCTGGCAGGGAAATTGCCAGGGGCCGGCTGTGTGCCCGGCGGATATTCGCTCACCAATGTTCCATACCGTTCCATTTGCATAAACAATCTCTTGTTCTCCTTAGGGTAAACAATATCAACACCACATCCGAGTACTCCTATGGTGTAACCTTCAGCTTTTATTGCTCCTTTATGTGCCATAGTATCTATTCCCCGTGCAAGTCCGCTTACTATG
>LFTM01000055.1 GCA_001513505.1 Clostridiales bacterium DTU092
TATAGCAGGAGGTTTTTTAATTCTCAAAGTCCAAATAATTCATTACAGGAATGCTCGTATAACATTATCCTCCATTATGACATCACAAGCAAAGGTGTAAAGTTGTAGCATAACTCCCTCTTCATACAACATATCCAACATAACAGTCTTGAGCTTCTCAGGATTAATTATCTGTGGATCATCACAATCTTTTGAATGTTCCAGTATTTCTTCGTAGAAGCCACCTTTAGTGTTACCGGTCCAATGGCTCATAAGACCTACAGTGGCTATTCCTCCCACCGAACCTGTTTGCTCTATAAGCATGGTACGGACGCCCTGACGGGCTGCGTTAACGGCAGCTGAAAAACCTGCCGGTCCACTGCCTATCACTAAAACATCTACCTCTGCCTTAATGGGAATTTGCTTGGCAGGTTCAGTATAATACCTCACTTCAAATCCTCCTTCTTTTAACAAAAAACATATAACTAAGTACCAACATTAAAAATCCCTTCCCTCATCAACGTCGAACATAGCAGGAAAAACAATAATCCCCGGCTTTATCAGTCCTTTTTCCAGCTGTTCACAATATGCTGCAATTGGGCTATTTTGCTTTAGAACCTTTATCATGAAATGTTTATCAGCATTGCGTTTGTCAATAAGTTCAAAATTGTTGGTATCAGTCAGTGAAGGCTGCAGTTTTTCGACAGGTAATGCAATGTGCATTTCACATTGGATCTTACCATATTCTTTCCATGCGAGATAAGCCAGCAGATCTGGAATGTCTTCGTCTTTGGCCAGTAGTTCCTTGATTATCAGGGGCTTTGTTCTTACGTATCTTGCATACCCCAGAATTCTGCCGTTTTTTTCAACAACCGTACAACGGCATCTAAAGCCATGATTGCTCCAAAGGCTTATATAATCGCCCGGGAAAAGAGCAAGTGTATCAGTACCACGTTGATTTTTCCATGCTTCAAGCATCCATGAAATATCTTGCCCTGTGACGGGTCTATCCGTTAAACCTTCGCTGTTAAAATCCTCCATTTTGATGCTCACGTCGGTTCCCGCCAGTGAAAACATTTCTGTCTTATAGCCAAATTTTGGATAATATTCCAAGTGTCCGCAAAGTAATGAAAAAGTAAACCCTTTCTCCCTTGCTATTCTGTGTCCCTCTTCTATAAGCATTTTTCCTATGCCTTTGCGTTGATATTCCGGTATAACAGCCACGGGTGCCAGTACTACCCCCAATTGTTCCTGACCAAGTACTATAAACTTAAACGGGGAAAAAAACACATGTCCTACAACTCTGCCATTATATTCAGCAACTAAAGAAAGTTCGGGATCATACATTGGATTATGCCGGAGTAAATCCATCAATATATATTCTGTAACAAAATGATCATCGGGACGCCATCCAAGAAAAGCTTCGTAATTAACATTGGCTATACTGCTATAGTCTGATACTCTCTCACTTCGTATGTTGATTTCCATCCTCTACAATCTCTCCTTAACTAAGAAAAAGTATAGAACCGTAGTAAGAGCTCTATATGATATGGATCATGATTGTTCAAAAATCGCACCATCGGGTATATTTGCAAATGAAGGAATTTCGCTTTTTATCTAGTCCTCTATCCATTTAAGCCTGCAGAGCATGGTCCCGCCGGTCAGATTATGGCTTGAGGAAATATACTGGGTCCCATCATCGTCAGTAATAATTTCAGGTGCCGCTACCGGCAGGATGCCTACATATTTTTCCTGAGCCGCCTTTTCCCCTATGCCAAAATCTTTAGGATCTTCACTACGATAAACGTGTGTACGACCCTGGGCATAGTTCTCGGTTCTGAATAAGTAATAGTATCCCGCATGCTCTATGACAAACGGGCATTCGTGCGTCCAAATGCTATTTTGGATGTTTACTGAATTGTCATGATGGACAACTTCCCAGTCAGACCAATGTATCAAATCTTCAGACGTGCGTACATAAATCTGGGGAATTAACTCGCCGTCAGGACTGGCCACACCACCGGCGTAATAGAGATACCATTCATTCCCTATCTTTAACAGTACCGGATCACGCGCTTCACCAGGACCCATAAAAAGGCGTGTCTGTCCCGCTCTGTTTTTATAGCGCTGCCAGTTTAGCCCATCATTCGAAATCATTACACAAATTTGCCCCCGGCTTACGGCACTCCGGAAAGCTCGGCTTTCATAAGGCTCATGATCCTCAGCCTTACCATACATATCCCATTCCGTGGAATGACCACCGTAAAACATGTAATACTTTCCCTTATCCCGCACAACATAGGGCGATTGAATCCACTCTTCGCCATCCCAGTATCTTACACTTTCTCCACTGCTAGCATCACAACGCATATATTCACCAGTTTGTTCCCAATGTTCATCGGTTAAATGGTCTGAGCGCCAATGATATAGTATACGTCCCACTGCAGTCCCACGAATACAACCCCATAAGTGCCACTTCCCATCGGATGCTTTGAAAATATGATGATCTACACATTCCTGTACTTTTCCAGCTTGTGGATCCCTATTTCCGTTCAGTTCACCAAGATCGGGATTATCTCCGATCATCCAGAAGTCGCCGTCTAATACAGGCCGCATTTTAACCTTTTTACCAATAGACATAGCGTTCCTCCTCATTTTAATACTATGTTAAGAGTGTTCGTTTCTTTGTGATTATGCAGCAATAAGCATAATTACTATTGCTGCATAATCATGTTCTTATCTGTTCTCACCTATAGCTATAGGTGTCTAAACGACGTTCATTGGTATAGATATGTTTAGGCTCACAAAGACAGGGACCCATAGACAGCCAATGAGTAAAATGGCGCTCCGCCAAATCAATATCTACGACACAAACTCCTTCCTTTGCATCCGGATTCTGTGTTCTGACAGTTGCAATTACCTTGCCCATGGGATCGATAACCATACTGGATTCAGGCCCATACATACCCGAAACCACAACATATACTCCGTTATCTTTAGCCCGTGCTATTGCCTGAATGGGTTCGTGGCCAATTGTAGGTATGAAAATAATCTCCGCTCCCATTTCCGCTACCACCCTGGAAGCATCGGGAAACGCCTGATCCCAGCAGATTATAATCCCGATCCTGCCAAAATCGGTGTCAAAAACCTTGTATTCCCTGCCGGGAGTAACCCCTTGCTCAGCCTCAGCCAAAGGTAAATGCACCTTATAATACTTCCCTGCAATATTACCGTTTCTGTCCAGTAAAACCGCAGTATTGAAAATATCCATTCCGTCCCGCTCGTACATGGAAAACACAACATAGCAATTATATTCTTTTGCCTTGGCACCCAATGCTCTTGTCAGGTCACCGGGGATCGGCTGACAGACCTCTTCCGGTTCAAGGTCTGTCCAAACGCTGTTGAATGTTTCCGTAAAGCACACGATATCGGCTCCTGCACGGCCGGCTTCATCAAGATAATGCAGCATTGCCTGTACATTTTCTTCAGGATTATGACGGCTTAAGATGCTGGTTGTTGCTACCCGGACAATTCTTTTGCTTTTTAAGGTATTGGTTTCAAAAACGGAAGGATTTCTCCAGATTACCCTTCCCTGCTCCGTCCAGCGGAATGCCAGTTCAAGGGTCATACAATCGGATTTATCCGGCGGAACAATGGTTCTTTGCAGTCTTTTCCATCCATCCTCCAACTGGATCCGTTCATCAACATAGTCCCGTGCCAGGAGATTCCCCTGGTTATCCTTCCAGGTTAAAACTGCATAAATGCTGACACTTTCGAATCCGACCTGTTCTGCCAAATAATCAACTTGAAAAGTTAGCTCTCTGTCCTTTGGGAAATTGTCTGTTGAGCAGATCCACTTGCCGTAACTGTTAAAATTACCGTTGGATTCTATCCGCAGGTAAATTGTATCCCCGGTTATTTCCTGCTCAAAAACCGGAGCCAGTTCCTCCCTGGGAACCCACCGGGTCCATGCATCATTTTCATAAGGTTTTAACCAGTTTTTGCCTGACAATTCTTTTTTCATTTGAACGCCCCCTCTAAAATTATTTCTGATTTCGATTATAACACCATTGCTTTCAAAAATCGATGTGGTAGTCCATTTCCATTATGCGAGGGCCTTCATATCAGCTTACATATTGCTGTATGTTGATTAAAAGTCAAAAGTATCGGGATGTGCACCGTAGCATGTTTCATCGTTCAGGCTGCTTATTAGGTTCATATCGTCATCGGACAATTCAAAATCAAATACTTCTATATTTTCCTTTATTCTTTCCTTTGTCTGGGTTTTCGGCAGTACTATAACCCCTCGCTGCAGATGCCACCGGATTATTACCTGGGCAGCGGTTTTATTGTAGCGCTCTGCAACTTCCTTTATAATTTCATTATCCAGCAGGGCACCGTGTCCAAGCGGGCTGTACGCTTCAACTGCAATATTTTTTTGTTTCAGATACTCTATATACTCCGTTTGAGTCCAGCGGGGATGAATTTGAATCTGGTTAACAGCCGGTACTACGCTGCACCTTTCAAGAAGGGGTTCCAGGTGATGCTTGAGAAAATTGCTGACTCCAATCGCCCTAATTAAACCCTCATTGTACAGCTCTTCCATCTCCAGATAGCAGTCAATGTACTTGTCTTTGACCGGCCAGTGTATCAGGTACAGATCCACATAATCCAATCCCAGTTTTTCAAGGCTTCTTTTAAAAGCCTCCTTTGTTTTGTTTGCCCGCATATCATCATTCCATAGTTTCGTGGTAATAAATATTTCCTCCCTGGGTATACCGGACTCTCTTACTGCTTTGCCCACGCCTTCTTCATTCCCGTAGGCAGCAGCAGTATCAATATGCCTGTAGCCGTATTCAAGTGCTGCCGAAACACATTCTTCAATATTTTCTTCAATCTTCCACACCCCGTATCCGATTACGGGAATCTGAACCTGGTTGTTAAGTGTAATGCTTCTCATAAAATCACTCCTCCATTCATCAGGTGGGCTTGCACACAAACCCCCTTAATTATCATTGGATTATTTAAAGCCTTCCAGATATTCAGGCTGAAAGATACAATTATCAGTAGACATGGCTTCAGCCTGATCCATTAAAGCCTTTCTCGCAAATTCAGCATCAGGCTTAGGTCCCCGGCCGGCAATATATTCTGCAACTATCTTATACTCAGGTACAAGTTTTATAATATATGGCTGATATGGTATATGAATCTTTTTATGAGTCCACATGCATATACCAATATTATGACGTCTGTGTAATCTTATATTGTCTGTCCACCATTTTGCATTGTTGTCGCCGGTTTCACCATTCCATAAGGGAATTTGCCAGCGTTCCCGCAATTCCAGATATTTTTGTATATCCTCTTTTGTGGGAGAGGGCCCGTTATATTTATACAAATGAAATGAGTATGCCATATTGCTATCAAAAGGCTCAAGACCAGTAAAGTCAGTTGCAAACTTGTCTCCTTCTATAAAAATAATATGATTTTTATCAACTTCCCGAATAGCTCTTGCAATCAATACATACAGATTTCTAAGTTCAGAATTTGTATGACCGCCGGGAAGTTCAACTTCATTCAGCAAGTCATAGCCTAAAATCATGGGATCATCCGCATATCGTCCTGCTATTTCCTTCCATAATTTTATGGTCAGCGGCCAATATTTATCGGGTTCCTCCCACAAACGTGCAGTACCGTCGCTGTCACAGAAATGCCAGGGGTTTTGACCGCCGGGTGCAGCATGCAGGTCCAATACTACGTACAGATTATTCTTTCTGCACCAGGATACTATCCGCTCAACTTCCTCAAAACCTTCTTCGATAAATTCGTCATCCTTCATCAATGTTTTATAGGTTAACGGAAGCCGTATGTGATTGGCTCCCCAACGGGCCATATTTTCTATATCCTGCTCGGTAAGCCAGTTTTTCTTATATGTATTCCAAAATTGGTCCGCAGCTTCCTTGCCAACCAGATCAACTATGGCATTATACATATATGTAGGCGATTCGCAACCTTTTTCCGTCAATTCCGGTCCCCCAAAAACCTGCCACATATACCCTTCCGGATACAATGCCCCTCCTACACCAAATCCGACGGGAAAGAACCTCTTGTCGTCCTGGTCAACAATATTGGTACCTTCACATCTTAGTATGCCGTTATACATTTCCATGTTTTCCACCTCTTAATAGATTTACCCGGGTTACAAAATAGGAATGAATCAAGACTCAATTCTATAATACAACAATCGAAGAGTTTTATCACGAATTATTTTATTTAAATTACAGAAATAAACAAGCCATGGTCAGCTCGGGGGAAACTCCATATATCCAACCAT
>LFTM01000309.1 GCA_001513505.1 Clostridiales bacterium DTU092
TTTGGATATTTATATCATACTTTCCTGTGAAAAAAGTGTTGCATTTATTATTGCAATTTAGAATACAAAAAGAAGGTAATAAATTTTATAATTAATGTTGACATCCATAAATAATTGTGATAACATTGAAAATTGCATTAATAGGTACGGAGGTATCTCATATTCTGTGATTCTTCATTAATTTTATTTTACACCGAATAGAGTATAAATTTCAAGGGAATAATTAAAATAACCGGAAGTACATGCGTATACTCAAAAACCCGGAAAGGGGGGTTTTTGCTGTTTTTATCCGTATTGCTTAATAAACTTAAGGGGTGATATGTTAATATGGTACATCCAGTTCAAGTCGGCAAGAGAACCAGGATGAGTTACTCAAAGATTGATGAAGTCTTAGACATACCAAATCTAATCGAGGTACAGAAGAATTCATATCGATGGTTTTTGGAAGAAGGTATAAAACAGGTATTCGAAGATATATCTCCCATCACTGATTATACCGAAAATCTGGTGCTGGAATTTGTTGATTACAGGTTGGAGAAAAACCCCAAGTATACCGTGGAAGAATGTAAGGAAAGGGATATAAATTATTCAGCTCCTCTGAAAGTCCGCGTAAGGCTGATCAACAAGGAAACAGGCGAAGTAAAAGAACAGGAAGTATTTATGGGTGATTTCCCTTTGATGACCGAGCAGGGTACTTTTATCATAAATGGGGCTGAACGTGTAGTTGTAAGTCAGCTGGTAAGATCTCCAGGGGTTTATTATTCGGAAGAGACTGATAAATCGGCTAAAAAACTGTATTCCGCTACTATTATTCCCAACCGGGGGGCCTGGTTGGAATACGAGACTGATTCCAATGAAGTTTTATATGTCCGGGTTGATCGTACAAGAAAGCTGCCTTTAACCGTTCTTTTACGTGCTTTGGGTTACGGAACCAATGCACAGATAGAAGAACTGCTTGGTGAGGATCCAAGATTATCGGCTACTTTGGATAAGGATAATACCAATTCCGAAGAGGAAGGCCTGCTTGAGATCTATAAGCGTTTACGGCCGGGGGAACCACCTACGGTGGAAAGCGCCAAACAGCTTATTTATTCACTGTTTTTTGAGCCCAAAAGATATGATTTGCCACGTGTAGGCCGGTACAAGATCAATAAAAAGCTCGCGTTGAGCGGAAGATTATACGGCCGTATAGCCGCTCATGATATAGTATCTCCCGTAACAGGTGAAATACTGGTTGAGGCAGGAGAAAGAATCAGCAGGGAAAAAGCTGAAGAAATACAAAATTCAGGAATCAATCAGGTTGAAATAATATTGGATGGAGAAAGAAACGTTAAATTGGTTGGCAATAATTTTGTGGATGCAAAATACTATCTGGATTTTGATCCCAAAGAAGCAGGTATTAATGAACGTGTACATTACCCGGTTTTAAAGGAGATACTGGAAAGAGACCTGGATGAGGAAGAACTGAAACAGGTACTTAGGGANNCAGGTACTTAGAGAAAACTATGATAGATTAATACCCAAGCATATTATTGTGGATGACATAGTTGCTACCGTAAACTATCTCATTAATCTGTTTAACGGTATAGGGTATGTTGATGATATAGATCACCTGGGGAACAGACGGTTACGTGCTGTGGGCGAACTGCTGCAAAACCAGTTCAGGATAGGTTTGTCCCGTATGGAACGGGTGGTCAAGGAACGGATGACCATACAGGATGTAGATGTTGTGACACCGCAAGCCCTGATTAACATACGGCCGGTGGTGGCTGCTATCAAAGAATTTTTCGGAAGCAGCCAGTTGTCTCAGTTTATGGATCAAACCAATCCTTTGGCTGAATTAACTCATAAACGAAGGCTTAGCGCTCTTGGACCAGGTGGGCTGACCCGTGAACGCGCCGGTTTCGAGGTTCGCGATGTTCACTATTCCCACTACGGCAGGATGTGTCCGATAGAAACTCCTGAAGGACCAAACATTGGTCTGATAAGCTCCCTCAGCGTCTATGCCCGTATAAATGAATATGGTTTTATTGAGTCACCATATAGGTTAGTAGATCAAAAAAGAAAAGTTGTTACCGATAAGGTAGTATATCTGACTGCCGATGAGGAAGACGAATATATTATTGCCCAGGCTAACGAAAAACTGGACGAGAATGGCTATTTTGTTGATGAACGTGTTACTGTAAGGGCCAGAAACCAGATTCTTGAAGTGCCCAGAGAACAGGTTGAGCTGATGGACGTCTCACCCAAACAGGTTGTATCGGTGGCTACCGCTCTGTCTCCTTTCCTTGAGAACGATGACGCAAACCGAGCTTTGATGGGTGCCAACATGCAGCGTCAGGCTGTACCTCTTATACGTACCCAGGCGCCTATAATCGGAACCGGTATGGAACATAAGGCGGCCAGGGATTCGGGCGTTATTGTAATGGCAAAGGAATCGGGAATTGTTAAAAAAGTTGCTGCCGATCAGATTGTAATTGAAGAGGACAACGGACAGACAAGGGCATATAAACTGCTTAAGTTTGCCCGGTCCAATCAGGGTACCTGTGTAAATCAGCGCCCGATTGTGAATGCAGGTGATCGGGTTGAGAGAGGTCAGGTTATAGCTGATGGCCCCTCCACCGATGAGGGAGAACTTGCTTTAGGCAAAAACGTACTTGTAGGTTTTATGCCCTGGGAAGGCTACAATTTTGAGGATGCTATCCTGATCAGTGAAAAGCTGGTGAAGGATGATGCATATACCTCCATCCATATTGAAGAGTACGAAATAGAAGCGCGGGATACCAAGCTGGGTCCTGAAGAGATAACAAGAGACATACCAAATGTTGGAGATGACGCTCTGAAGGATCTGGATGAAAGAGGTGTCGTGCGCATTGGTGCCGAGGTCAGAGCGGGAGATATACTGGTAGGAAAGGTTACACCAAAGGGCGAAACCGAGCTTACAGCCGAAGAAAGGCTTTTAAGGGCTATATTCGGTGAAAAAGCCCGGGAGGTAAGAGACACTTCCCTCAGGGTTCCCCATGGTGAAGGCGGCATCGTTGTAGACGTAAAGGTGTTCAGCCGGGACAACGATGATGAGCTTTCTCCCGGAGTCAACCAGATGGTGAGGGTGTATGTAGCTCAGAAGCGCAAGATATCGGTTGGAGACAAGATGGCAGGGCGTCATGGTAACAAAGGTGTTATATCCCGGATCCTTCCGGAAGAGGATATGCCCTTCCTGCCGGATGGCACTCCGTTGGAAATTGTGCTTAACCCGTTAGGTGTTCCGTCCCGAATGAATATAGGCCAGATTCTTGAGACCCACCTGGGACTGGCTGCCAAGGCTCTGGGCTGGCATGTGGCAACCCCCGTATTTGACGGTGCCAATGAGGATGACATAATGGATGCTTTGGAAAAAGCCGGCTTCAGCAGGGATGGAAAGACGGTTCTTTATGACGGACGCACGGGTGAGCCCTTTGATAACCGGGTTACTGTGGGCTACATGTATATGTTGAAACTGGCTCACCTGGTTGACGATAAGATACATGCCCGTTCTACAGGACCTTATTCTCTGGTAACACAGCAGCCTCTTGGCGGTAAGGCACAGTTTGGAGGACAAAGGTTTGGTGAGATGGAGGTCTGGGCTTTGGAGGCATATGGCGCCGCCCACACCTTGCAGGAAATACTTACGGTAAAGTCGGATGATGTTGTAGGACGTGTCAAGACGTACGAAGCTATCGTAAAAGGTGAAAACATTCCCGAGCCCGGTGTTCCTGAATCGTTCAAGGTGCTGATCAAGGAGCTTCAGAGCCTTGCACTGGACGTAAAGGTTCTGTCGGAAGAGAAAGAAGAAATTGCTATTAAAGAGGCTGTTGAAGATGATATTGATGATCTGGATGTGAATATCGAAGGCCGTGAACAGGATGAGGTTGCAAAAGAACAGGAAGAGAAAGAATTTACCGACGAAGAACTGGATGATTTTGATTTAGATGATATTGTGGACATTCCGGGACTGGACGATCTTGATGATAAGTTGCTGGAAGACGACGATATAGATAAGCTGGATGATTTTGATGATGATGAACAAGAGTATTAATACAAGGAAGGGAGCGAAAGCTTTGGTTGAGCTTAATAATTTTGACTCTCTGCAAATTGGTTTGGCTTCTCCTGATAAGATTCGTGAGTGGTCCAGGGGTGAACTTAAAAAACCCGAGACAATCAATTATAGAACTTTAAAGCCAGAGAAGGATGGCTTATTCTGCGAGAGGATATTTGGTCCGACAAAAGACTGGGAATGTCATTGCGGTAAATATAAGAGGATCCGCTATAGGGGAATCATATGTGATCGATGTGGCGTTGAGGTTACCAGATCCAAAGTGCGCAGGGAGCGTATGGGACATATAGAATTAGCCGCTCCCGTATCCCATATCTGGTATTTCAAAGGTATTCCCAGCAGGATGGGACTGCTTTTGGATATGTCTCCCCGTTCCCTCGAAAAAGTATTGTATTTTGCCTCTTATATAGTAATAGATCCGGGTGACACTCCCCTTATGAAGAAGCAGCTTTTATCTGAAAGGGAGTACAGGGAATACGAGGAGATGTATGGCAACCGTTTCCGTGCTGGAATGGGTGCCGAGGCGATAAAGGAGCTGCTGCAGGAAATTGATTTGGACGCACTGTCCAGGGAGCTCCGTGAGCAGCTCAATGAATCAAGTGGACAGAAGCGTGTTCGTGCAGTAAAGCGTTTGGAGGTTGTAGAGGCTTTCCGCAAATCAGGAAACAGGCCTGAATGGATGATTCTGGATGTAATTCCGGTTATTCCACCTGAGCTTCGTCCCATGGTTCAGTTGGACGGCGGCAGGTTTGCAACTTCAGATTTAAACGATCTGTACCGCAGGGTTATCAACCGGAACAACCGCCTGAAGAGATTACTGGATCTGGGTGCGCCTGATATTATAGTAAGAAATGAAAAACGAATGCTTCAGGAGGCAGTGGATGCCCTTATTGATAACGGAAGAAGAGGACGTCCGGTAACAGGTCCCGGGAATCGTCCGTTAAAATCCCTTAGCGATTTGCTTAAAGGTAAACAGGGGCGGTTCCGCCAGAATCTTCTTGGTAAAAGGGTTGACTATTCTGGCCGTTCCGTAATTGTTGTCGGACCTGAGCTGAGGATGTACCAGTGTGGTCTGCCAAAAGAAATGGCGTTGGAACTGTTCAAACCATTCGTCATGAAAAAACTGGTTGAAAAGGGACTGGCGCATAATATAAAGAGCGCCAAGCGTATGGTGGAAAGGGTTAAACCGGAGGTATGGGATGTTCTTGAAGAGGTTATAAAGGATCATCCGGTGCTGTTAAACCGCGCACCTACACTGCATCGTCTGGGTATCCAGGCCTTTGAACCTGTTCTTGTTGAAGGACGGGCACTGAAAATACATCCATTGGTATGTACCGCTTACAACGCAGACTTTGACGGCGACCAGATGGCGGTTCACGTACCGCTGTCAGTGGAAGCTCAGGCTGAAGCGCGGTTCCTGATGCTGTCCGTAAACAATCTGCTTAAGCCTCAGGATGGCCGTCCGGTTGTATCTCCTACCCAGGACATGATTATAGGTAGTTATTACCTTACCATGGAACGGGAAGGGGAAAAGGGAGAAGGTAAAATCTTTACCGGTCCCGAAGAAGTGGTTATGGCCTATCAAACGGGCGAAGTAGGACTTCATGCCCGTGTTAAGATGCGTGTATCTAAAGAGATTGACGGCAAAAAGGTTTCCAGACTCATTGATGTTACACCCGGCCGTGTAATATTTAATGAAGCTGTTCCACAGGACCTGGGCTTTAAGGACAGAAATAATCCGGATGAAATGTTTGATCTGGAAGTTGATACTCTGGTTGACAAAAAAATGCTGGAAACGATAGTGGATAGATGTTACCGGAAATATGGCACTACCGGAACATCAATCGTGCTGGATAAGATAAAAGATCTGGGATTTCACTATTCTACCAAAGGTGCTATCACTATAAGTGTGTCGGACATTGTTGTGCCTGAAGAAAAACAGGATCTGCTCAGTCAGGCTGATGAACAGGTATCGGATATAGAAA
>LFTM01000145.1 GCA_001513505.1 Clostridiales bacterium DTU092
CCATCAAAACATCTGTCCATTTTAACTTATTTCCATATTATGATGGCAGTGAGTAATATATTCAATTTATCTAACCGACAAATGAATCCCACGCTATGGACAGAGCATCAAGGGTTAAATCAGGCTCATTACCCTCTACTAATTCAACTGTAAAGTCATGCTCTTCCCCAGGAAACAGAGTAGTATAATTATCTTTTATAAAAATCCAGGCCTTTCCTTCTTCTTCGAAGCCATATATGAACGGAACTACAATATCACCCACGTTTTTAATTCGATAACCTTCCGGAGTCTTTTGCACGCTTAATTTACCCTGATCCATATTGATTAGCGATGCAAACGGGTACTCCTGTTCCTGAGAAAAAATATACAAATTTTCATCGATTATGTTGTTTTCTGTATCCTTTACCCTTAACCGGACAAAGAAGATACCGTGGTCGAGTCTGGGATTATTGTATTTAATTATATCAACATCATTTACGCTATTCCCCTGTATAATTTCCTTTTTCTCTCGGACTAACAATACATTACCATATACATCCAGTATCTCCCAGACAATTGTAAATTCCCGTTCCAACAGACTATTGTTGATAAAAACCCTGCCGGTAAATGTCTCATCGGGTTTCCACACAAGCTTATCATATGCCAGAGAAGCATGAACAGGTGTATAAGATTGACGTACCCAGTAGTAAGCCATTTTGGGTCTTCCGTAGTATTCCACCAAAGAAGTACATGAAACATTTGGCCAAGGTTCATTAAACTGCCATATTATGCTGCCTGAGTTACAAAACTTTCTTCTGCGGTTGGCCTCTAAAATGCAGCGCAACCCCTCTGCCTGAATAAACTGACTGGCTTTTACAAACTGCTCCAGGCTCTTAAACTTACCAAATATCGACTCATCCCGTTGGCGGGTATCCCACCATTCCCCGTGATGCCTCCATACCAGATTTTCAGTCATATCTGTTACTTTCCAATGCTCCGGTCCCATCATCTTCTTTATAGAATCCATGCTGCTGCAACCGTCCACACCAAACTCGCTGTGGAACAGGCTGTCCGACTTATTATATATCTGATAGTGCCGGCAGATACCTTCATATTTCCAACTTCCGTGAACATCATGATTCATGCCCGGCTGCTCAATATTCAAATATTCGTTAGGACCTGAAGCCGATGTTGGAAGAAACAGTTTTTTCGGGTCATATTGTTTCACAATTTGCTCCAGCATTTTTATATTCGGATGATCATATGTTATAGGCACATTATTTTCATCCATAAGTTCATTGCCACCGCTCCATACCGTATGACAGACGTGGTTTCGTTTTTCTTTAACCGCATGTATAGCATTATTTTTAAGAAGCTGTAAAAAATGGGGATCCAGTGAAGGAATATTGTCAATTCCCGAACTTGATTGAATAAATTCCTGCCATACCATTATACCATTGGCGTCACATAATTTGTAAAAATACTCTTTTTCAATAATACCTCCACCCCATATTCTTACCATATTGATATTGGCTCTTTTAATAAGATCCACATATTTACGGTAGGTTTGCCTTGTGACATTACCATACAGGTGGTCAAATGGAGTTAAATTGACGCCCTTTATATATACTGGTTTTCCGTTAACCACAAAAGTATAGGGAAGTGATTCAGAGGGGCTGCCCTGGTTTTTTCTATACTCCAGTTTTCGGATACCGGTATGATACTCCCGCTGATCGCTTAATCCGTCAGCATCGAACACCTCCAGTGTGACTCTGTATAAGGGTTGCTCTCCCATCCCGTTTGGATACCACAGCCTGGGATTAGAAATTCTGAAATCAACGGAAACTTCGGCAGTTCCTTCAGAGACAGCCAAGCTATTTTCCCAATATGCTATCTCCTTACCCTCCAGGTCTATAAAAATTCTGGCTTTACAGTGGGAAGCAGTTTTTCCATTCACAAAAAATGATACGCTTATGAGCCCTTCATCATCCTGTGTATCGGTTTGTATAAAAACATCGTCAATGCTATATTCCCCTGTTGTCTTAAGCAACACATCGTCCCATATCCCTATATTGACCAACCGCGTACCAAAATCCCATTTATAGTTAAAACGGCTTTTTTGGGTACGTGTCCGGGAAGTGTATCCAATTTGGGGCATCTCCCACGGAGCATGTTCAAAAAGCACTATCAGTTCATTGTCCTCATGTAATTTGAGAATATCATCCACCGGGAAAACAGCAGGTTCATACATCCCTTCGTGAACTCCCAGCTTGTGTCCGTTCAGATAAAAATGCGCTTTATAATCAATACCTTTAAAGATCAACGTAAAATACTTACCACTGATTTTATCTCCGGGATTAAAAACCGTCTTGTACATCCACCATCGGTTTTCAACCCATTCACATTTAAGACTGTTTTGTTCATAATAAGGATCCTCAATCATACCTGCCTTTAACAAATCATAGTGGACACCTCCCGGCACGGTTGCATCCAGCCAATCGGTTACCCCCATCAATTCCTGTCCCAGCTCCATGCTTTTCTGTTTAAATGGCACATAAGGCCAGAAACCTTTTACCTTCCATGGATACTGACTAAGTGAAATATACATATCCTTACCTCCTGCATAGTTTTATACATACTTGCTAAAACAACACATCCTTTATATTCTACAATACTAACACCAAGTCCTTCTGTTATTTCATAAGTGTCGTTTTTTCCGCAACACAACTTCTCTTACAGAATTTCGTATTTACCTAATATCAGTAGTGTTGCATTAAATAGATTTTAAAAAGTCAATAGTAAAATAGTGATGGTACAACT
>LFTM01000171.1 GCA_001513505.1 Clostridiales bacterium DTU092
TAAAGCCGCAGGGGGTGGAAACACAATCTGTATTGATATGCTGGATAACCGTCTTGAACTGGCTGAAACTCTGGGTGCCGATGAAGTTATAAATGTAAATGATGGACGTGATCTTACTGATATTGCCGATATAATATTTGAAACAGCCGGTTCTCCTTCAACCACTGCTCAATTGTTTACTGCTGCCCGGGCTGGCGGGACGGTAGTGCAGGTTGGCTGGCCTGCAGGAAACGTTGTGACTATGAATATTGCCGATTTTATTGAGAAAGAATTGGATTATGTTTCGGTGAACCGGTATGCCAATGCTTATCCCGCTGCCATACGTTATATATGCGACGGACGTATAAGAGTAGAACCTCTTATAACTCAAACCTATTCCTTTGAGGAGATACAAGAAGCGTTTAAATTTGCAAAGGAAAATGCTAAAGAGGTAATTAAAATAGTCGTGAAAAATTAATTAAATGCAGTCAAAGAAATTTATCACGAAAATTAATGATTAAATTGCTTTATAATTAAAAATATTGTATTATTTAGTTAATAGTTATAGTAGAGGAGGTATAATTTCATGTATTACATTGGTATTGACCTGGGGGGAACAAATATTGCAATTGGGCTTGTTGATGAAGAAGGAAATATAGTTCATAAGGACAGCGTACCTACATTAGGCAACAGAGAACAGGACGAGATTTTAAAAGACATGGCAATGCTTTCTCTTAAGGTGATAAAAGATGCGGGTGTTTCAATTGACGATGTAAAATCTATAGGTGTAGGAAGCCCGGGTACACCAAACAGTGAAAAGGGTATCCTTGTATACGCAAACAATATAAATTTTAGAAATGTACCAATTAGAACAGGCATACAGAAATATATCGATCTCCCGGTATACCTTGATAACGATGCCAATGTTGCTGCGCTTGGTGAAAACATAGCAGGTGCCTGCAAAGGTGCGAAGCATTCAGTGACCATTACTTTAGGGACAGGAATTGGTGGCGGAGTAATTATAGATGGAAAAGTTTACAGTGGCTTTAACAATGCTGCTGCTGAAATCGGGCATATGGCAATTGTAGTTGATGGCGAGCAGTGCACATGCGGAAGAAAAGGTTGCTGGGAAGCTTATGCCTCAGCTACTGCTTTAATACGTGACACAAGGAAAGCTGCTGCTGAAAACCCTGACTCTTTGATAAACAAGCTTGTAGATGGTGATCTGTCCAAAATCAATGCGAAGGTACCTTTTGATGCAGCAAAACAAGGGGATAAGGTTGGGCAGGAGCTCGTTGACCAATACATAAAATATGTTGCTGAAGGGCTTGCAAATGTGATTAATATTTTCCAGCCCGAGGTTATAGCTATTGGCGGAGGCATATCCAAAGAAGGTGAATACCTGCTG
>LFTM01000144.1 GCA_001513505.1 Clostridiales bacterium DTU092
GGGGTTAATTGTATGCGACCAAAACACGTGGCCGCTGGCCGGAAAAGAAATTCAGGAAATATTGGCCTCAAAGGGTTACAATATTAAAGTATGCATATTAAATGACGACTCTGAAGTAAAACCCGATGAATCATCTATCACACATATTCTGCTTGAATTCGATCCCTCGATGGATTTTCTGCTTGCCGTAGGTTCTGGTACAATAAATGATCTGGTCCGTTTTATAAGCTATAAAACCGGGAAGCCCTATATTGTATTTGCCACGGCCCCTTCCATGGACGGCTACGCTTCCACCGTCTCCCCTCTGCTGATAAAAGGTTTCAAACGCACCTACACCGCAATCCACCCCGTTGCTATCATCGCCGATACCGGAATGCTGTGCTCGGCACCGGAGAGAATGATCCTGGCAGGGGTCGGGGATATACTGGGTAAGCTGACATCTCTTGCCGACTGGCAGCTGGGTGTTGCCGTAACCGGGGAGAGCTTTTGCAACACTGCCATGACCATGGTAAAAAACTCCGTACAGCATGTGATATCCCGTATTACAGAAATCAGGGACAGAAAACCGGAAGGTATAAAAGCCCTTATGGATGCCCTGATAATATCCGGGATCGCCATGATGCTGGTAGGCAACTCCAGACCTGCATCGGGCAGTGAACACCACATATCCCATTTCCTTGAGATGAAATATTTTATTGAAAACCGGCAGCCGCTATTGCATGGAACAAAGGTAGGTCTGGCAACCCAATACACGGTAGCTCTTTACAACGAAATGGCTTCAATAGATCCAGACAGCATTAATATTGAACAGCTTATCAGGGAAAGACCCGGATATGATGAGTGGTGCAAGGAGGTAAGGCAGGCTTTTGGACCGATAGCTGAAGAGGTGATCAAAGAAAAAGGACGCAAGGATTGGGAGCCCGGAGTATATCAGCAACGTTTGTATACAATCAAGCAAAAATGGAACGAAGAAATAAGGCCTATATTGTTGTCAGTCCCTCCTTTGAAGACGGTTAAAGAGTACTTATATAAGGCAGGCGGAGACTTTTCTCATGCCGCTCTCAACATAGAACAAGCTTTAATCCGGCAGGCATTACTTCATGCTAAAGAGATTCGTACCCGCTACACCATACTTGGTCTGGCCTCGGATCTGGGTATTCTGCCACAGTGTATTGAAAAAATAAACATGTAGTCCTGATGGCCATTATTCCTAAAGAATAATCGCCATTTTTTTGCATAAATAAAAGAGGCTGTCCTTCAGGTTAAAAACCTATAATGACAGCCTCTTTTTACATATGTATATAATCTCTATACTCTGGCAGAAATTCTGCACTCACATGTTGGATACCCGGTATCCTTTACCCATATATCCTCTTATAAGCTGATTCTATAGTATCCAGCTGGTCCTGGGTCAGCTCCCAGTCAGCCGAAGCCGCATTCTGCTCGGCCTGTTCCGGTGTCTTGGCACCAACTAACGCCGAAGTTACACCATCCTGCTGAGTTAACCAGTTGAGAGCAACATGAGCAACCGGTTTATCCACCTCGACAGCAATTTGTCTGAGTACCTCTACCAGTTCCATAGCCTTGCTCCACAAAGGCTCGTGGAAGAAGGGATAGAAGTTTTCACGTCTATCATCATCGGCAAATTTAGGTCTTTCCTTAAATTTTCCTGTTAAAACACCAGCCCCCAGAGAACCGTATGCAAGTATGCCAATTCCCTTTTCACGGCAGAAAGGCAGTACATCCTTTTCTATTTCCCTTTCCAAAAGGGAATACTGGGGCTGAAGACTAACAATTTCAGCTATGGATGTGGCTTCTTCCATCAGCTTCCTGTCAAAATTAGAGACCCCGATATACTTAATCTTACCGGCATCCCTCTGTTTTACCAGTTCGTTTAGAGTATCTTCCAAAGGAGTGCTGTTATCAGGCCAATGGATCTGGTACAGGTCTATTACGTCTACTCCTAAACGGGTTAATGAGGCTTCCACCTCTTTTCTTATTGATTCCGGCTTTAAATTCCGGGTAACCCGGCCCCCTTCTTTGACAATTCCGCACTTGGTCGCAATAACAACCTTATCTCTCCGTCCTTTGATAGCTTCCCCCACAACGCGTTCTGCATGACCATTACCATATGCAGGTGCTGTGTCAATAAGATTGATTCCACAGTCTATAGCCCTTTGTATGGTTGCGATGGATCTTTCGTCATCAACCTTTCCCCAGAAATCTCCTCCGATTGCCCAGGTTCCAAGACCCACCACTGAAACCTCAAGAGAACTGTTCCCCAATCTCTTGTACCTCATTATTATTCACTCCTTCTACTGGTTCTTATTTTTACCACTCATTTTTATATTACCACTTACACATCTCCCAGTCAATTCCATGGACTCCTATATTCAGACACCTTTTAAAAAATCCGTTTCATTCCATCAGCAGCGTCTATAATAATATTATATAAGATCTGTTTCACTTCAATAATCATGAAATTGTACGGGAAATTATCATATGAACATCACCACATATTACCATAAAAAGTAATTTGTTTTAAAAAATATGGAGGAATTTGTCTGTTTTTATAGAAATATATCTCTCATCATCGGTTGAGACAGTTTGATAAAACAGCATCACTGAAAAGACAATCATTCTTATGTGAATTCAGCGTTCGAATCAGATACTATCCAATATTTTCAACGAATAAATTATGACCAAAACCGTACCATACTTCTAATATATAGAAGGGAACCTGCGCCATGAAAAAGGTCATGATGATATTAAAAATAATACTTATCCTTAGTTTTTTCATTTTATTCTTTACTCATTCCGATAGTGTAAAAAACATAGTTCAGCCATCAGATACGGAAAAAAAGATAAAACTGATCATTGCAGGAGACAGCAATTTCAGACCATTTGAATACATAGATGAGAACGGACAATATGTTGGATTTAATGTTGATATAATGAAAGCAGTAGCAGAAGCCATGGGTATAGAAATCCAGTTTGTGCCAATGGCATGGGCAAATGCTATTGCTGCTCTGGAAAACGGGGAGGTAGACGCTATACAGGGTATGTCTGCAACCAAAATCAGGAAAGCCAAGTACCTTTTTACACAGCCAACTATTATTCAGTCTCATTCCATCTTTACACTGAAGGACAGAGTCGATCTGAACAGAATTGAAGATCTTAAAGGTCTTAAAGTAGCTTATCAGCATGGAGATGTGCTGGAAGAACAAATAAGACAGATGCCTCATATAATCCCCGTCCCCTATAGCTACCAGGCCAATTGTTTAGATGCATTACTGGCCCAAGAAGTGGATGCCTTTGTTGGAAATAAGCAATCGGCTATATATTATCTTAACAGCATTAACAGGATAAAAGATGTCAGGATTATTGAAGAACCTATGAACGAAACTACATACGGTCCTGCAACACTTCCCCGTAACAGTTTTGTCTACAATATACTTGAGGAAGGGCTGTCAACAATAAAACTGGATGGTACATACGACAGGATATATAGAAAATGGTTTGGTGACGTATTATCCTCAGGCTATTTCATAGCTCAAAATTTTATCAGATATACAGCCATAGGAGTTACCCTTGCCCTGCTGATAGTTCTGCCGCTGTCCATATGGAATAAACAGCTGCACACACAGGTGGCCAAAAGAACAGCTGAACTGGAAAATGCCAATAAACATCTAAGGGAGTATCAGGAAAAAATATACCGGCTGGCCTACTACGATCCTGTAACGGAGCTTCCCAACAGAATCCTTTTCATGGAAAAGGTAAATGAAGCTATAGCGAAGATGGAACACGGCAGAAAACTGGCTGTTATGCACCTGGATCTGGACAGATTCAAATATATAAACGAACATCTTGGCTATGACACAGGAGACGAAATATTAAAGTTAACCGGTAACAGATTAAATGAATTAGTAGGTGAGGAAGGCTTTGTCGCTGCCAGCGGAGGGGATGAATACCTGATCCTGCTTAATAACACAACGGATATATCCAAAATTGATTCAATGGCAGACAAAATTTTAAAAAGTTACAGCAACTATTTTGGCTATAAGGACTACAAACTATATATGACCGCAAGTATAGGAATAGCCGTTTGTCCCGACGCAGGTATGGATAGCTCAACTCTTTTGAAAAATGCTGAAAATGCACTGTATGAAGCTAAAAAAATGGGCGGCAACTCCTTCTTTAAATATAATGAACAGTTAAGCGAAAGAGTTCGTGATAATCTTGTTATACTGAATGAATTAAGACAGGCTGTAAGCCGTAAAGAGTTTGTATTGTATTATCAGCCGAGATATGATCTTGCCACCCACCGGATTGCAGGAATGGAGGCATTGATCCGATGGAACAATCCGAACAGGGGGCTTCTGACACCGGATCTGTTTATACCCTTGGCTGAAGAAACGGGACTCATATTCCCTCTGGGTGAGTGGGTGCTGAGAGAAGCCTGTCTGCAAAATAAAAAATGGATCGACATGGGGTATGAGCCAAAACGCGTCTTTGTAAATATATCTGCCCGCCAGTTTCTGGACGATAATTTCCCGGATACGGTGTCAAATATACTTAGAGAAACTCAGCTGGATCCAAAATATCTGGGCATTGAAATAACCGAAAGCATTGTCATATCCGACATAGAACATACAACCAGTATATTGAACCAGTTTAAGGAGCTTGATATATTTGTTTCAATTGACGATTTTGGCACCGGATATTCAAGTTTGAAGTATATAAGTGAAATGAATGTGGATGAAATTAAAATTGATAAGAGTTTTATATGGGGGCTGGAGAATAACAAGAAAAACAGGGCTATTGTTAAAACAATAATCCTGCTTGCACAGCACTTCAATTTGCTGGTTACCGCCGAGGGAATAGAGACGGAAAATCAATTAAAAATAGTAAAGGAGTACGGTTCCCATTTAGGACAGGGATTCTATTTCAGCAAACCGGTTCCTGCAGAAGAATTGGAAAATATGTTTTGCCAGCAGCCTTATAAACCCATCGGATAACAGGTCCGCTGGCAAAACAACTCCTGGTTACCTGATCACAACACAACCTCTACCATTTCATCCATTATTATTTCATCAGGCTTTACGATACAATCGTAAGCCACAATATGCACCCCGGCTTTGTGCGCCTCCCGAAGAGTTTTCCCAAACTCAGCATGCATGGCATCATTGGGCATGACACAGCGGACACCCTTCATCTGAACAACAAACGCCACACAGCCCGAATATCCGTTTTTCACCGCCCTCATCAGTTCCTCCAGATGCTTTACACCCCGTTGGGTAGGTGCATCGGGAAACATGGCGATACCTTCATTCTCAAGGGTTACACCTTTAACCTCTATAAAAATCCTATGATCCCCCGCCTCCGCATAAATATCAAATCTGGAATTACCGTATACGGTTTCAGTTTTGATAAAGTTCATTTCATCCTTTACCCAGGGCAGCCCGAATCCCTGTACCAGCGCCTCCTGCAACACTTTGTTGGGAGCCAGGCTGTCTATGTTTACCAGCATATCACCCTTCTCAACTGCTATCAGCGAGTACCGGGTTTTACGACGGGGGTTGTTATGTTTCTCCAGGTAAACGGTTGCACCGGGGATCAGTAATTCCCTGCACCTGCCGGTGTTTTTAACATGCACAATTTCAGTTGTGCCGTCTATTTCACATCTTGCAACAAAACGGTTATCCCGCGATAAGAAAGTCCCCGGTACCACATTTGAATACTTCATCTGTCTTAATTAAATCCCTTTCTTTATCCATTCAGTACACGAACATTGGTCTGACTCCGGGTCATTATTCGAAATCCACAGCCTGCCCCTTCTCTGCAGATTCGAAAATCGCTTCCATTAACTTCATAACCCGCATAACCTGGGGCAGTGTAACGATTATGTCTGCCTTGCCGGACAGATGTGCAGCTACATTTCTGTAAAACTCTTTTATATTACCTTCAACAAGAGGAACGGTATACTCATGGATGGTGTCATCCCTTCTGGGCGCCATTGTCTTGGTCAGGCCCGCAGCAGTTCTGACCGGGACAACATCCTCTTCACTCTTTCCTTTTGCAACTACGACCTTTGCGTCCTTACCCCAGTCTTCAATTATCGCGGTACCATTGGTTCCCAGCATATACCATCTGGGCAGCTTTATAAAGTTGCTTGTACCAACTTCCAGGAAAAACCTCTTCCCGCTTTCAAAGGTAAGATCCACCCAAAAACCGTCGTCAACAATCTGGTTGGTCACATGAGTCAGCTTGGCATAAACCTTCTTTACCTTCTCGTCAACCATCAGCAAGGCCTGATCAAGAATGTGTACCCCCCAGTCCAATACCATACCGCCGCCATATTCCTTCTCCTGACGCCAATCCCCCGGGATACCCCTTGAACCATGTACCCTGGATTCAATGGCGTATACCTCGCCCAGCATATTTTCATCATATATCTTTTTCATGGTAAGGAAGTCTTCGTCCCAACGACGATTTTGGTGAACAACCAGAAGTTTGCCGGTTTTCTCCGAAACATCAATCATTTTCTGCAAATCAGCAGAGGACAATGTAACGGGTTTTTCACAGACAACGTGTTTGCCTGCCTCCATAGCACGGATAGCAATTTCCTTATGCGAATCATTTGGAGTAGCGACTAACACTATGTCCACCAATTCATCGGCGAGAAGATCTTCAAAGCTGTCATAAACCTTTAAACCCTTCTGCCTGGCCAGCTCCTGCCGGTCCTCTTTGATGTCGAAGGAGCCGGTAATTTTTACTTCATCAATTCCTTCAGCCAGATGCAGATGAAAGCTGCCCATTCCTCCAAATCCAACTACTGCAATTGAATAAAAATCTTTGCTCATTTTAGAAAACCTCCCATGCAAATATATAACATATTTTTTTACATTATTTTTTTGCCACACAACATCTATAGATTATATCATTTTTTATTGCCAAAATATATATCAATTTTGTAAAGCTGTGCTATTCACC
>LFTM01000083.1 GCA_001513505.1 Clostridiales bacterium DTU092
AAAAAGTTGTAGTGGTAGATGATTTATTAGCGACGGGCGGTACTGCTCTTGCGGCGGTGAAACTGGTCGAAAAACTAGGCGGAGTTATTTCCGGCGTTGCATTTGTAATGGAATTGACTTATTTAAACGGGAGAAAGACTTTGGAAGGCTATGATGTTTATTCAGTTGTGAGTTACGATGATTAATTCAAAATATTGAGGCGTACCTTGTGGTTGGTGAATGATTTTGCCAGCCACTCTTTATATAAAAGATTATTATACCTGTATCTTGTTTGGAGTAATCTGGGATAGAAAGGGGTGGAATACGTGAACAATAAGAACGTGGAGCGTATAACTGGAATTGAAGACAAGGTAGAAGAGCTCAAAAAAAGGGCAGAGAAGGTTTACGGAGTAGAAAGCGTTGAAATTATATTAAAGGCGTTTAATTATGCTGAGAAGGCCCATCAAGGTCAGAAGCGTTCTTCCGGTGAACCTTATATTATCCACCCTCTGGAAGTTGCCCTTATTCTGCTGGAGTTGGGACTGGATCCTGATACCATTGCTGCCGGGCTTCTGCATGACGTTGTTGAAGATACAGGTAGTGCACTACAGGAAGTGGAGGATGAGTTTGGTCCGGAGATTGCCAAACTTGTTGATGGGGTTACCAAACTCAGCAGGTTGGAATATAAGACAAAGGAAGAGCAGCAGGTCGAAAATTTAAGGAAAATGTTTGTAGCCATGGCAAAAGACATAAGAGTTATCATTATAAAGCTGTCTGACCGGCTGCATAATCTGAGGACCCTTGAATATGTAGATGAAGAAAAACAACGGGAGAAAGCCTATGAGACCTTGGAAATTTATGCACCTTTGGCACATAGACTGGGTATTTTCCGTATAAAATGGGAACTTGAAGATATATCCCTTCGATATATAGATCCAAAGGGATATTATGATCTTGTAGAAAGAATAGCCACTAAAAGGAAAGAGCGGGAAGCCATTATTCAGGAGGTAATACAAACTCTGAAGACAAGGCTGAATGAAGTGAACATCGAAGCTGAAATAGATGGAAGACCGAAGAATTTTTACAGCATTTATCGTAAAATGTATATGCAGCACAAGGATTTTGAAGAGATATATGATCTGCTGGCCATACGTGTTATTGTTAATACTGTTAAGGACTGCTACGGCGTACTTGGGATAGTCCATACCCTTTGGAAGCCAATTCCCGGTCGTTTTAAGGATTATATAGCCGTACCCAAACCCAATATGTATCAGTCCCTCCATACTACGGTTATTGATTCAAGGGGAGAACTGTTTGAAATTCAAATCAGAACCTGGGATATGCACCGTACTGCTGAATATGGTATTGCGGCGCACTGGAAGTATAAAGAAGGACGTAAGATTTCAACCGATCTGGATGACAAGTTATCATGGCTTCGGCAGTTGTTGGAGTGGCAAAACGAACTTAGGGATTTCAGAGAGTTTGTTGAGACATTAAAAATAGATCTGTTTAATGACGAGGTCTTTGTTTTTACACCAAAAGGTGACGTTATTGACCTGCCTAAAGGCGCAGGTCCCCTGGATTTTGCATATTCCATCCATACTGAAATAGGGAACAAATGCGTTGGTGCAAAAGTAAACGGCAGGATGGTTTCACTGGATTACCAGCTTCAAACGGGTGATATAGTCGAAATCTTAACTTCATCCAGCAGCCGGGGGCCCAGCAGAGACTGGCTAAAAATTGTCAAGACCAGCCAGGCAAAGAGTAAGATAAAGCAGTGGTTTAAAAGGGAAAAGCGGGAAGAGAATATCGACAAAGGCAAAGAAATGTTGGAAAGGGAAGCAAAGAGACAGGGATACGTATTGTCTCAGCTTCTGAACAGTGAATGGCTGGAACCTATATACAGAAAATATGGTTTCAATTCAATTGATGATGTATACGCTGCAATAGGTTATGGTGGTTTAACAACCAATCAGGTACTGCTCAGGCTTATTAATGAATATAAGAAGCACCAAAAAACCACAACCTCTGAAGCAGTTGATGATACAGAAATAAAGCAAATAATAGACACAAGAGCCAAAAAGCATTATGGAAAAGGTATACAGGTTAAGGGAATTGACAATATACTGATCCGGATTGCCAAATGCTGTAATCCGGTCCCAGGTGATGAAATAATAGGGTACATTACAAAGGGAAGAGGTATATCGGTCCATAGAGTTGATTGTATCAACCTTGCAGAGATTTCGGATGAGAAACACAGATTGATTGAGGTAGCCTGGGCGGAGCAGGACCGGGCTTCATATAATGCAGAAATAAAAATAATTGCAAGGGATCGGCAGTCACTCCTGGCTGATATTACCAGTGCAATTGCAAATATGGATATAACTATCACAGCGGTCAACGCCAGAACAAACAAAAACAGGCTGGCTAGCATTAATTTAGGCGTGGAGATCAGCAATACCCAACAACTTGAAAAAGTAATGAAACAGCTAAAGAAATTGCAGGATGTACTTGATGTTCACAGAATGAATGCATAAGTGGGCCTTTTAAGATATTTTTATAGAAACCGACTTGCACAAGAAGTAATAGGGGGAGTTATAAATGAGAGCTGTAGTACAGAGAGTTAAGCATGCCCATGTCATAGTTCAGAATGAAAAAGTGGGACAGATAGAAAAAGGTCTCCTTGTTTTTTTGGGTGTAGAAAAGGGTGATAACGAAAGTGACCTTAATTATATTGTGGATAAGGTTGCTGGTCTCAGGATCTTTGAAGACGAGGGTGGAAAAATGAATTTATCCGTGCAGGATGTTGGTGGTTCCATACTGGCAGTATCACAGTTTACCTTATACGGCGACTGTAGAAAAGGAAGGCGGCCAAGCTTTATACAGGCCGCAGAGCCGGATGTTGCAAAACGGTATTATGATCTGTTCATACAGAGAATAGATGAGAAGGGAATTCCGGTTGCTCAAGGTGTATTCCAGGCTATGATGGAAGTATCTTTGATCAACGACGGTCCTGTCACAATATTGCTGGACAGCAAAAAATTATTTTAATATTAGACTAAAGATTACTAATAATGCATTTTAAGGGGAGTACAACTGATGGAAGTAATTACAATAGAAGTAGGACCTTTGGCTTCAAATTGTTATATTTTATACTGCCAAAATACAAAAAGAGCAGCGATTGTAGATCCCGGCGCGGAAGAGCAGTCAATAATAAATCAGATACAGCGAAATAAACTGGACGTACAATATATTTTGCTGACCCATGGACATTTTGACCATATAGGAGCAGTTAAATATCTCAGAGAAGAGCTAAATGCACCCGTAGCTATTCATGCTGAGGATGCGGATTGTCTTAACGATGATAGTAAGAATTTGTCCTTCTATATGGGAATGGATATAGGAGGTCAGGGCACTGCTGATATAATGCTGAAGAATGGAGACAAGCTCTATGTAGGCGATATAACATTGAAAGTAATCCATACGCCCGGTCATTCCAGAGGAAGTGTGTGCTTTCTTTCCTCCAGGGCTGTTTTTACAGGAGATACCCTGTTCCACGGTTCAATAGGAAGAAGTGATTTTCCGGGAGGAGATTTCAAAGAGTTAATTAATTCCATAAACAACAAGCTGATGGTACTGGATGATAACTGCATTATTTATCCCGGACATGGTCCTGTAAGTACCATAGGAAGAGAAAAGGTAATAAACCCATATATAAAATAAAATTTTTTCATTAATATTTGGAGGTTTTTAAGTTTGAATGTTTTTATAAGCCTGCCTAATGGACAATTCGGGCATGTAATTTGGGAACTGACCCGGATTTTTTTCCCGGATGGAGAAGTAAAAGTATTATATACAGAGTCTGATGAAAAGCCTGTTCAGGAATATCGTCTGGGAGATTACCTGCTGACAGCCCGGTATAAATATATAAATGACTGGGAAATCGAGGTGTACAGCCAATTAGAGATTAAACCCGATGAAGTTTTGGGATATAAAATACGCCGGAAAAAGCTGGAGAAAAATATTAAGGATTCAGTCCTGGAGAAAAAGAGAGCGATAAAGAGGATAATATGTCAGTGTATATACGATTTGCTGGCTGAACATACCGGCAATAGACCTTACTGGGGGATACTTACCGGTGTACGTCCCCTGAAAGTGGTTCACAACCTGATGGATGAGGGGTTAAGCGATACGGAAGTATTGGACATTCTGTCCTCCGAATATATGATAAAACAGGAGAAAGCCGAACTATTGCTTGAAACTGCCAATAATCAGCTTAATATTCTTAAGGCAAACAGGGATGATGTGGTTTCCGTTTATATTCATATTCCGTTTTGTCCTACAAAATGTCTGTACTGCTCCTTTCCGTCAGTGGTTATGAATGGAAAAAGCAATATAGCAGACAGTTACTTAGATTGCTTAATTTTGGAGCTTGAACAGATTATCGGTGCTTTAAATAAACGGGGAACAAAGATCCAGAGTATATATATCGGTGGTGGAACTCCAACTGCACTTACACATTCACAACTGGAAAGATTAATGAGCGCTGTTAAGCTGTTGACAGATGGACATAAAATCAGAGAATATACTGTTGAATGTGGCCGGCCTGACAGCCTGGACGTTAATAAACTTGCCACTCTTAAGGCTTTTGGTGTAAATCGTATAAGCATTAATCCGCAGTCCATGAATCAGGAAACATTGGATGAGATAGGCAGGGCACACACCGTAGAGCAAATTATATCAAGTTTTCATATGGCCAGGGAGAGCGGTTTTGACTGTATTAATATGGATGTTATTGTAGGACTGCCTAATGAAAATATATCCCACATGGAAAAAACCATGGCTTCTTTGGCCTCCCTTGACCCGGATAATATAACGGTTCACACCCTTGCTGTAAAAAGGGCATCGCGGCTTAAAGACTCCCTGGAAAAATATCCACTGACCCATGATGATATTGCCGAAGAGATGCTCGCGGTATGCCGCCGATGGATCAGAAAAATTGGCATGGTTCCATATTATCTCTACCGTCAGAAATATATGGTTGGGAATCTTGAGAACGTCGGATATGCTAAAGATGGAAAAGAGTGTATATACAATATACAGATGATGGGAGAGAAACAAACCATATGGGGTTTTGGTGCAGGAGCCGTTACTAAACTATATTTTTCAGCTGAGGATCGTATAGAACGCGTTCCTAACGCAAAAGACGTAACCGTCTATATAAAAAGGATTGAAGAGACTATAATGCGTAAGAAGATGATTATTGAGAAGTTATAATCCGGTTAGGATTTTCGGTTTTGAAATATTGTTAATATGTGTCTTTGGTTGTAACTAAAACAATGCTTTAAGCAAAATGCCGCCTTGCTATTTAAAGGCGGCATTTGTGTTTTGTATCCGCAAATCCATAAAGATTAAAGATAATAATTAAATTCCTGTTAAGAGAAGGATATTTAAAAGATGAGAAGAATTATGGAATAAATACAAAACAATTGGAATATTTACTCGGTTTATGTGACTCTTTGGTTTTTTCTGTATTAAATTTGACTATTTCTTTTTTGGGAGGCCTGATTGTGAATAAAAAGATAACAAGGGTATTCATCCTGTCAACATTTATTACCTTAGCTATACTGGCAGCCGTTTACGCAGGTTATATAAATGGCATCTTTGCTAAAGAGACTATATATGTTATCTGTTCCGAAAAAAAAATAACCTGGGAATTCAAAGATGAAAAGGCTATAAAAAACGGCTGCTTTGTACTCTATAGAAATGGCAAGGAAGTTTACAGAGGAGACGAATTTGAATATATTAATCCCTATTTAGAAGACATCGAAAAACCGGAGAGTATTGAAGATATCAGCCTTATCTATGAAAGGGATAAAATCATATTGGATTGGGAAGAGCCCGCGGATAAAGGCACGGATAACAGTTTAGAAGTATATTTTATTAACAGACTTGGAATGAAGATATTCAGATCAAATGAGCTCGTTTATAACTACAGCTCGGGCATATCAAAATACATTTTGAATATAGGCGGAAGCACTTTTGAAACTACTGACAGCAGAATAGAAATTGATTATGAAGAACTGGATTCAGGGTTGTTGGATACAAGTGTTATAGCCGTTGATAAGAATGGCAATGAGAGCATCCCGGAGATATTAGTTTCTGTAAGAAATATTAGATTGGATGTAATAGATCAAGACGGCAAATTAACTATAATCAATAGCGATAAAGAACAGGATTATACTTATAAAATACATATAAATAATAAGGAAATTGAATTGGACGGCAACACCATAGACTACAAAGATATATTTACGGACACTGCTCCACCTGAAATGCCAATAGTTAAAATATCAATAGAACCTGAATGTGTTGTATTTATGTGGGATCCGGTTAAATCGGTAAGCAAAATTTATAAATTCCATATAGAAGGATTGGGTTCAAAGTATAATAACAGAGTATATTCGGAGGAATTTGTAAAGATCTCCAATATTAAAGGGTACTATTTCAGTATAAATAATGAAGAATCTCACACCATTACATATGAAGACATATTGATAAATGACCCGGACCAAAGATTTTTAATAATATTTACTTCAAGTTTGCCTGGCTTAAAAGAGGGTTTAAACATTTCTGACAATTCATCGATATCTTTTATGATAGACACAAATTCTGTTGAACACCCACTTTACATACACATTGCTTCAGTAGATAATATTTTAAATATATCTGAAACATTTACCTGCGAAATACCTATTCCAAGCAAGTATAAGTTAAAACGTGTGGAACCCTTTTTTGTTAAAGCAGACAAGGAATATCAATCCAGGTACGAGGATGAAAAAAAGCATTTAGCTTTGCTGCCCGAAAATATAATTGATTTTCTTCTAAAGCATAATTTAAGAATATATTTTGTCGATGAACAAAAACTATATGATAGCGTGACAGATACACAGTATGATGGATACTATTATGGAGATAGTAACTCAATAGAATTAAGTAAGACCGGTTTGAAATCGATTGTCCTCCATGAAGTTGGTCATTCAATCGATTACTTAATGCCGGATTATTTAGGATTTTCATCCGAGGAAGATAAAGAATTTATAAACATATATAAGAAAGAGAAAGACATACTTTATAATGATAATTCTTATCCCCGATCAACCCCGGCAGAATATTTCGCAGAAGCCTTTCAGGACTATTTTATTAATCGGATGTCGTTAATGGAAAAGGCTCCGTTAACCTATAAGTATATAGACAAACTGGTAAAAAATATTAAATAATTGGAACGCCGTATCGAAGAAAAGTATGGTTGACAATAGCATTTGTCAGGGTTATAATACTAATACACTGGAACCGGTCAATGGCAGTGAAAGGAAAAAGTACCTGAATGGATGTATCAGAGAGGGAATACCTTGGCTGGAAGTATTCCTTACGGAAATTCAGGGAAGGACATCCTTGAGCCGGTCTGCTGAAGGGAAGTAGGCAGATCCGCAACCCGGCGTTATGGGAAGAGTGGGAGAAAAGCAATTCTCCAATAAGGGTGGTACCACGGGCAGATAAACCTCTCGTCCCTTTATATTTAAGGGTCTGAGAGGTTTTAATATTAGTAAGGAGGATATTGTGATATGATAGCAAAAGCTCCCAGAGGCACGAAAGATGTTTTACCATACGAATCTTATAAATGGCATTATATTGAAGATGCCGTAAGAGAGATTACACGTTTATTTGATTATAAAGAGATCCGTACCCCTACTTTTGAACATACCGAGCTGTTTGAACGCGGTGTGGGTGAAACCACCGATGTTGTTCAAAAGGAGATGTATACCTTTGAAGACAAAGGGGGAAGAAGCATAACATTAAAGCCGGAGGGTACGGCAGGAACTGTGCGTGCATATATAGAAGGCGGGCTCCATTCCCTTGCCCAGCCCATTAAAATGTACTATATAACCCCTGTTTTCCGGTATGAAAAACCGCAGACCGGACGCTTAAGAGAGCACCATCAGTTTGGAGTAGAGGTGTTTGGAGCCCCCCAGGCGTCCATAGATGCTGAGATCATAGCACTTGCTATGACGTTACTTGATAAACTCAATGTAAAAAACCTTGAACTTAATATCAACAGTATTGGCTGTCCTGTATGCCGTCCTAAATACCATACTGTCCTTAAAGAGTATTTGGCCGAACACTTGAATGATATGTGTGACAATTGTAAGGAGCGCTTTGAAAGGAATCCTTTGCGTTCACTGGACTGCAAGGAAGAGAAGTGTAAAAAGGCAACGATGAATGCACCTGTTATGCTCGATTATCTCTGCGATGAATGTGAGCAGCATTTTGAGGAGCTGAAACAATATCTTGAGGCTTCCAATATTCCTTTTAAAGTGAACCCAATGATTGTCAGGGGTCTGGACTATTATACCAAAACGGTGTTTGAAATAATTTACAACGGTAACGGATCCGGGTTGACTGTATGCGGCGGAGGCAGGTATGACGGCCTGGTTGCGCTATGCGGCGGGCCAGATACACCCGGTGCGGGATTCGGTATGGGTCTGGAAAGGCTTATTATGGTTTTGGAAGAACAGGGTGCCATGATCTCCGAGCCCGACAGGTTACAGGTTATGTTTATAACCAGAGGTGAGGAGGCCAGATATAAAGCCTTTCAAATGATCAGCAGTTTACGGCAGGAAGGCATCCCGGCTGACATGGATCATTTAGGCAGAAGCATAAGGGCACAGTTTAAATACGCTGACAAACTGAATGTACCTTATGTGTGCATTCTCGGCCAGGATGAAATTGAAAAAGATCAGATTAAGATAAGGGATATGGAAACGGGTAAGGAAACGGATATTCCTATGGACCAGCTGGTCTACTGTTTGAAGGAGATGCTGGAACAGTAGTAATAACAGATAAATCAATAATATGAAATGGAGGAATTAAACAATGGCAGAATTAATGGGTGATTGGAAAAGAACACATATGTGCGGAACTTTAAATAAAGATCATATTAATAAAGAAGTTACACTGATGGGCTGGGCTCACAGGCGTCGGGATCTTGGAGGGTTAATATTTATTGATTTGAGGGACAGGACCGGAATAGTACAGGTTGTATTTGACGAGAAGAACTGCGGTGAATTTTTTAAAAAGGCTGAAACAGTACGCTCAGAATATGTTATTGCTGTCAAAGGGACAATAGTGAAACGGGATCCTGAAACCGTAAACCCCAAAATAGCAACCGGTGAGATAGAGGTGTCGGCAAAACAGCTTAAAGTACTGTCGGCATCCGCCACACCTCCATTTAGCATTGAAGATAATACAAATGTATCCGAATTTGTAAGGTTAAAATACCGTTATCTCGACTTAAGACGGCCTGAAATGCAAAGAAATATAATACTTCGTCACAAGATTGTCAAGACTGTACGTGACTTTTTAGATTCTAAAGGGTTTTATGAAATCGAAACTCCTATGCTTACCAGAAGCACGCCTGAAGGTGCCAGGGACTACCTGGTTCCAAGCAGAGTAAATCCCGGCAGGTTCTATGCTCTGCCTCAGTCGCCTCAGCTGTTTAAACAGCTTCTTATGCTGTCGGGATACGATCGATATTTTCAGATCACCAGATGCTTCAGAGATGAAGATTTAAGGGCAGACCGGCAGCCCGAATTTACACAGATAGATATCGAAATGTCTTTTGTTGATGTTGAGGACGTTATATCGTTAAACGAAATGCTGCTGGCAGATATTTTTAAGAAAACTCTGGATGTGGATATCCCTCTTCCGTTTCCTCGACTCACCTACAGGGAAGCTATGGAAAGGTACGGGTCTGACAAGCCCGATACAAGATTCGGACTGGAAATAAAGGATGTATCCGATATTGTTTCGGGCTGCGACTTTAAGGTTTTTGCAACCGCTATAGAAAAAGGCGGAAGTGTAAGAGGTATAAATGCAAAAGAGTGTGCTGTTAAGTTTTCAAGGCGCGAAATTGATTCGCTTGTGGACTTTGTAAAAAATTATGATGCAAAGGGTCTGGCATGGATTGCAGTTGAAGAAGAAGGATTAAAATCCCCGATTACCAAGTTCTTTACCCAGGAACAGATGGATCTCATACTGGAACGTTTACAGGCTGAAACAGGTGATCTGCTTCTGTTTGTAGCCGATAATGATGATGTGGTATTTCATGCCCTTGGTCAGCTGCGTCTTGAACTGGCCCGGCGTTTAGACCTGATAGACAGCAATAAGTACAATTTCCTTTGGGTCACTGAGTTCCCATTACTTGAATTCGATGACGAGGAAAAACGTTTTGTGGCAGTGCATCATCCCTTTACTTCTCCAATGGATGAGGATATCGAATTGCTTGATACCGATCCCGGCAGAGCAAGAGCCAAGGCATATGACGTTGTGTTAAACGGTGTTGAGCTTGGCTCCGGAAGCATCAGAATACACGCAGCTGAGCTGCAGGAAAAGATGCTTGATGTATTGGGTTTTTCCCATGAGGAAGCCTGGCAGAGATTTGGTTTCCTGCTGGAAGCTTTTAAATACGGAACCCCGCCTCACGGTGGTTTTGCATACGGTCTGGATCGGTTGGTAATGCTGATACTGGGTCGGGATACCATCAGGGATGTCATAGCATTTCCCAAAATGCAGAATGCATCGGATCCGCTGACCGGTGCACCTTCAGAAGTGGAGGCTAAACAGCTTAGAGAGCTTCACATCCGGGTGGATATCTAAAACAGACTTTCCTGGGAAGATGTTTAATAAATGTAAAAATGGTTAAATATAATGGTGACGCGGGTGAAAAATATGCAGCATGCTTTTACCAGAACTGAATGGCTTATAGGTAAACAGGCGCTTGAAAAATTAAGTCAGAGTACCGTTGCAGTGTTTGGAATAGGAGGAGTTGGCAGTTTTGCCGCTGAAGCCCTGGCCAGGAGCGGAATAGGTACTTTGGTACTGATTGATTATGATTTGGTCTCCATTACCAACCTTAACCGTCAGATTCATGCAGATATGACTACTATAGGTAAACCAAAGGTTGAAGTAATGAAGCAGAGGATTTTAAATATTAACCCCGGTATAAATGTTATATGCCATGCAGAATTTTACAGGCCTGAAACAGCTAATAAACTAATTATTGATGATTACGATTACGTTGTAGATGCAATTGATACAATTGCATCAAAGATTGACCTGGTTGTTACATGCAAGACCAAAGGTATACCTGTAATATCCAGCATGGGTGCCGGAAACAAGATGGATCCAACCGCTTTCAGAGTTGGAGATATATATGAAACTTCTGTTGATCCTATAGCCAAGATTATGCGGAGCAAGTTGAGGAAACTGGGGATTCAAAGTTTAAAGGTGGTTTTCTCCACTGAAATCCCAACTAAGCCTAAATATGCATCTGACGGCCCCGATTGTATTAATGGGGAAGGTTCCAAAAAACCTAAAAACCCTCCGGGAAGTATAGCATTTGTTCCGTCTGTAGCAGGACTTATTATGGCAGCAGAGGTAGTCAGGGATCTTATTGACTGGCCCGGCAACTAATTATAAAGGAGATGGTGTTTTGAAAGAAACAGGAAAAGTAGTAAGTGTAGAGGGCCGTCAAGCTGTTGTTATGATTCAAAGAAGTCCGGCATGCGAAAAATGCGGAGCCTGCAAATTTGGCTACCGTTCAAACGAAATGCTGGTTACCATACCAAACCATCTGGGAGCAAAGCCCGGTGATCAGGTGGAGTTGAGCCTTGATTCATCCCAATTCATAAAGGCATCGGCCGTAATGTACTTAATTCCTCTTTTTGCTTTAGTTCTGGGGGTTGTAACAGGGTATATGACAGGTGATATTCTGGGGATTGAACGTCAACTATGCGGAGCCATAACGGGCATCGTTTTTACCGCACTATCGTTTGCTTTGATCCGGGCAATGGAACCGAGGTTGAAGAGAAGTAATCAATTTACGCCGCAAATGGTGTCTATATTAAATATAAATAAGGAGGAGAACGGAAATGGCAAGTAAAAATGTTATTGAACTGACCATGGATAGTTTTGATAATGAAGTGTTAAATTCTGAACAACCTGTTTTAGTAGATTTTTGGGCGGCATGGTGTGGCCCGTGCAGGATGATTGCACCAATAATCGATCAGATTGCAGATGAATACGTAGGAAAATTGAAAGTAGGTAAAGTAAATGTTGATGAACAAGGTCAACTGGCTGCAGAGTATGGGGTTATGAGCATTCCTACATTAGTGTTCTTTAAGAATGGTGAAGAGGTCCAACGGGTAGTAGGGGTACGTCCAAAACCTGAGCTGGATAAAATTATTCAAAATCTGTAGTGTTATTCGATAACTTCAAAAAAGATCGGTTTTTACCGGTCTTTTTTTATTAATAAAAATAGTGGTACCTTAACTATAAGAAATTACTGAACCGGTTTATAATAAGTTTTTTTAAAATTCCTTGTAAATTTTAGATAATGTCATTATAATGAATATAAATTTTAGCGTCAGATTCTAATTTGATAAGTATATGGGAGGAATATGGATATGATTGATTTGAAAGAAATTTACCGTGCAGATCCAGAAGTGGCCCAGGCGATAGAAGATGAACTGAAACGTCAGCAGAATCACCTGGAGCTTATAGCATCCGAGAATTTTGTCAGTTTACCTGTAATGGCTGCCATGGGGACACATTTGACAAATAAATATGCCGAAGGGTATCCCGGCCGCCGTTATTACGGTGGATGCGAATATGTTGATATTGTAGAAAATATTGCCATCGAAAGAGCGAAAGAAATCTACCAGGCTGAGCACGCAAATGTCCAGGCCCATTCCGGTGCCCAGGCCAACATGGCAGTATATTTCTCAGTGCTGAACCCGGGAGACACAATAATGGGAATGAACCTTGCCCATGGAGGCCATTTAACACATGGTAGCCCCGTGAATTTTTCCGGCAAGCACTATAAAATCGTTTCCTACGGGGTCAATGTTGAGACGGGATACATTGATTATGATGAAGTCAGACAATTAGCACGTGAGTTTAAGCCCAAAATGATCGTTGCCGGAGCCAGTGCATACCCAAGAATTATAGATTTTGAGATTTTCAGAGATATTGCTGATGAGGCAGGAGCATACCTTATGGTTGATATGGCACACATAGCAGGACTTGTAGCTGCAGGCCTGCATCCCAATCCGGTGCCCTATGCTGATTTTGTTACTACAACCACTCATAAAACTTTAAGAGGGCCCAGAGGCGGAATGATATTATGCAAGGAAAAATATGCAAAAACAATTGACAGAGCTATTTTTCCGGGAACCCAGGGCGGGCCTCTGATGCATGTTATTGCTGCCAAAGCTGTATGTCTTGGAGAAGCTTTAAAACCTGAATTTAAAGAATATCAGCAGAGGATTGTGAAGAATGCCAAGGCACTGGCGCAGGGGCTGATAGATGAGGGATTTAATCTCGTTTCAGGAGGTACCGACAATCACCTAATGCTGGTTGATTTGAGAAACAAAGGTGTTACCGGCAGAGAAGCTGAGAAAAATCTGGATAAGGTAAGGATTACCGTAAATAAAAATGCAATTCCCAACGATCCGGAAAGCCCGTTTGTCACCAGCGGAATACGAATCGGTACACCGGCTGTTACAACCCGGGGAATGGG
>LFTM01000281.1 GCA_001513505.1 Clostridiales bacterium DTU092
CAGTTTCATCTCATCAATAACATCAAGCAGCATATACGAAACCTCGTTCACACCATCGGTACCATCTATTTTTAAACCACCTACATTTATGTTTGCAAAATCGGTATAGGTACCGCTTTCCTCAAGGGTTACACCAACCTTGGGAGGTGCCGGCTGATTGTTAAATTTGATCCAGAAGCACTGCAGCAGTTCTTTGGCAAACTCGGGTGTAATCCTGCCCGCTTCCAAATCTCTTTTATAGAATGGATACAGATGCTGATCCAGTCTTCCCGGGTTAAAGGAATCCCAGGTGTTAAGCTCGGTAATCACTCCAATATGGACAAACCAGTAAGCCTGCAGGGCTTCCCAGAAGTTTTCCGGAGCATGGGCAGGGACCCTTGAGGTTATCCGTGCTATCCTTTGAAGCTCTTCTCTTCTTACAGGATCCTTTTCAAGCCCGGCAAGCTCCTGCGCTTTTTTGGAATAACGCTGAGCCAGACAAATAATGGCGTCAGCACATATGAGCATTGCCTTTAACTGTTCCTGCTTTTCATAGGCTTCGGGATCGTTAAAGTAGTCCAGCTTTTCCAGGCTTTTTTGAATGTCAGCCTTAAAATCAAGGAAACCTTTGTAGTAGATCTTATCGTCAGCCACGGTATGCCCCGGTGCCCGTTGTTCCATAAATTCGGTAAAAATACCGGCCTCATAGCAATCCAGCCATTCGAGTGTCATGGAATTAAATATTTTCTCCCGCATGGTCCGCCCTTTCCAGTACGGAATTATTTCCTCTTCATATAATTTCTCTACTTCAGGACTTACCGCGAAAGAAATCTTTTCCCTGTTATTGATGATTTCCAGATCTTCGATAGTATGACAACACAGTTCAGGGTAAGTAGGGGTGGCAAGAGGTTCCGGCCCCCTCTCACCTACAATTAATTCACCTTCACCAATGTAAATAGCCTTATTCTCCATGATATGCCTGAACACAAGGGCACGAAGGACCGGCTGAGATACAGTTCCGGCATACTTTTTATACGCCTCAGTCACCAACCTGGCTCTTTCTTCTGAAATATATGGCTTTGCCTCCAGGCTCTGCTGTCTGAGCCTCTGTACTCTTTCGGTCATATCCCTCAACCTCCGATAAGCATTGGATCTTAAGTATTATTCATTCCCTTTTTTTACCCTGATACCTTTATCTATAAAGACCTTTGCCAGCCTGTTCATCAAATCATCCCGTGGCGGCTCATATCCTTTTGCCAAATTTTCCATATCCAAACTGGTATACTTCCCTTCCCCCAGTCGATGAAAAGGAAGGAGTTCCACATACTCTATTTGTTTTAATTCTTTTATAATCATCAGGAGCTTTTCCATCTCTTCCACCTTATCATTTACACCGGGAATAATCGGAATCCGTATCCATATATTTTTGTCGCTATTTGCAAGCTTTTTAAGGTTATCCAGTATCCTGGCATTACCGGCTCCGGTAACCTGTCTGTGAAACTCTTCATCGGCCGCCTTTAGATCATAGAGGAAGAGATCTGTAAATGGAAGCACCTTTTCAAAAGCCTCCCAAGGCACATTTCCCGCAGTATCAACTACCGTATGCAGCCCTTCCTTTTTACACTCTTCAAGCAATGCCCGTGCAAAATCTGCCTGCAGCAGGGGTTCTCCTCCCGATATAGTAACACCGCCATCAGAATTTTCGTAAAAAGGCTTATCTTTCTCAACCTCATCCATTACTTCACGTGCCGTCAGCCATTTCCCCGCAAGAACCAGTGCATCTGCATAGCAGATCTCTGCACATTTTCCGCAATTCCTGCATAGTTCCCTTAAAAACACCCTTTCCCCGTCTATCATACAGTGAGCCCCAACAGGGCAGATCTCAAAACACTTCCCGCATCCGATACATTTCTGCAGGAATAACTGGATTTGCGGATGCGGATGAATTGACTCGGGGTTATGGCACCAGAAACATCTTAAACTACATCCTTTAAAAAAAACTGTAGTACGAATTCCCGGTCCGTCATGTATAGAAAACCGCTGTATGTTAAATATTAAACCTTTCATTTGTCAACCTGTCCCTCTTTTAGTAGTTTGTCTTTTTCGGCCACAGTTGTTCCGATCATAAAAAGTCATACATTTAGTTTTGCTATCTCATCGTAAATCGGCTTCAGCTGCGGATACATCATATTGTATATCGTGTAGTAACGCTTATAAGTTTCCATAGCACCGGGATCCGGATCGTAGCTGCGATCGTAATCTATTATTTCTGCAGCCTCTTCAAAACCCCTGTAGATACCAACCCCTACACCGGCAGCTATTGCAGCTCCCAGTGATGTGGCTTCTCCCGGAAACCGGTGAATCCTCACCGGCTTTCGGTAAACGTTACACATAATTTCGTTCCACAACTCACTTTTAGCTCCACCCCCAAGCAGGGTAAGGGCTTCAATTTGAAGACCATTGTCCTCAAATACATCCAGAACATTTCTTAGGGCGTACGCCACTCCCTCGTAAACCGAGCGAAAGAGGTCGCTTTTTGTATGAAACAGATTAAGCCCTATAAAACCGCCTTTAGTATTCTCATCCCAGTGGGGTGTTCTCTCCCCCATCATATAAGGCAGGAAGAAAACTCCGTTGGAACCCTCCGGCGAGGTTCTTGCCAGGCTTTCGATCATTTCAAATACATTTTCTCCCCTTTGGCCGGCTTTTTCAACCTCATACTGCCCGATTTTTTCAAGTACCCAGTCATAAGCAATTGTCGCACTCTGTACCGTTCCCGTTACGTTGTAATTCACCCCGTCCAGATCAAAGAAATGAAATATTCTTTCTCCATCATCCAGTACGGGGGAGTCATTAATGGTTGATATCCAAGAGCTGCTTCCAATATAGTTGTATGCCTGTCCTTTTTTGACTACGCCGGCTCCTTTGGTAGCGCAGGCCCCGTCTCCGCCCCCGACCGCAACAGGGGTGCCAGCCTTTAAACCCAGCAAATCAGCCGCCTGGAAAGATAATCCGCCAATAATATAGGATGATGGAACCAGCCGGGGAAGTTTGCCCACATCTATTCCTGCTTCGCTTACCATTTCTTCAGCCCATTTCCCTTCCCTTAGGTTAAGCATGCAGGTCAAAGAAGCATCCGAAAAATCGGTAAATCCCAGTTCCCCCGTCAGCTTGAAGGAAATATAGTCCTTGGAATTTAAGATATAACGGGTTTTTGAGTATATTTCAGGATAATTATTCTTTAACCACATCACCTTGGGAAGAGTATAATGGGGATCAATCCTGTTACCGGTAATATAGTAAAATTTTTTCTCATCAAGAATCTTCATAAGCTCTGCGCATTCGGTATGACTTCGGCAATCAGAATGAATAATATTGGGAAACAGCACTCTTCCCTCGTTATCAACCGGAATACATCCGTTCATATGCCCGCTTAAACCAATCACCGCAATTTGTGATGGGCTAATCCTGCTTTTCTCCAGCAAAGCTCTTGTACCAACCACCACACTGTTCCAGTAATCCTCCGGGTTCTGCTGAGCCCACCCGGGTTTTGGGTATACCGTTTCATAACTGACAGTGTGGGCACACACCTTTTCACCGTCAGGTTTAAAAATAGTACACTTGTTTCCCGTGGTTCCTATGTCAAATACCAGTATATGACAGTCTCTATCCATCTCAGCACCTACATTCCATTGGGATAAACCATTATCTTTACATGTTTTGCTTTATTTACGCGGGCATCTTCAAGGGCCTGGGCCGTTTGCTCCAGATTATACCGTCCGGTAACCAGGGGCTTAACATCAACAATCCCAGAAGATAGAATATCTATTCCTTTTTCATAGGTATTTGCATACCGGAACACACCGTATATATCAATCTCTTTATCTGCAATTTCCGGTATATTAAGTGGGATGTTATCCTGTGCAGGCAGCCCTATAATCAAAAGTTTCCCGCCCTGGCGCAATGACGCAAGCCCGTTTTGAAGGGTGTTGGGATGCCCGGCCGCTTCTATGGCCACGTCCACACCTTTGCCACCGGTATAATTTAAGATTTCCTTAAGCGGATCCTTTTCCCTGGCGTTGATTACAAAATCGGCTCCTATATTCCTGGCAGCTTCCAGCCTGATCTCTTCCAAATCAACGGCTATTATGTTGTTTGCACCAAATGCCCTTGCTGCCACAATAGCCATAAGCCCTACAGGTCCCAATCCCATAACGGCTACCGTTGACCCGGGCTTTATATTTGCCCTGGTTGCAGCATGAATGCCCACCGAAAAGGGCTCGAGCAAAGCAGCTTCTTCAAATGAAACATGATCCGGAATTGGATACACAAAATCCTGCCGGTGCCTAATATACTGGACAAAAGCACCGTCATAAGGCGGAGTAGCCTGGAACTCCACATCCGGACACAGATTATACCTGCCCTGTTTACAGAATTCACATTTTCCGCAGGTAACACCCGGCTCCACTGCCACCCTGTCACCGGGTTTTATCCGTGTAACATTTTCTCCAACGGCCACAGCAATACCGGCACATTCATGGCCTAAAATAATCGGTTTTTCTACTACATATCTTCCAATCCTGCCGTTCTCATAATAATGAACATCCGAACCACACACACCCACTGCCATTACCTTAACAAGAACTTCGTCAGGCCCTATTTCAGGAACCGGCCGCTCTTCTATTACAATATCAAAAGGTTTCCTTAAAACCGCCGCCTTCATTCTGGCAGGTATATCATTAATATTACTCATAGTAACCCTCCTCACATATGTTCGCACAAACCTTGACTGATAACCCATTTCCTATTTCATGTTAAACATATATTCCCTGTAAAAGTCTACACGACGATCAATTTCGGTGTAATCTATTGTTCCATCCTTCAAAAACTTCTCCACGGTAGGCAGATCAGGAATACCTGCCCTTCCACCCACCCTGGTGCATTTGATGGCTGACACGGCACTGGAAAAACGAGCGGTATACTCTACATCCCAGCCCTGCAGCAGGCCGTAGATAAATGCACCATGATAAACGTCTCCAGCTCCCGTTGTATCCATAACTTTAACCGAAAAAGCCGGAACTTCAAAATATTTGTTACCATAAACCCCCAGTGAACCCCGTTCACCAAAGGTAAATACAACTATCTCCGGTCCCTGCTCCTGTACCGCTCTGCAGTTATTTTCATAATTGTCATCTTTAAACACAGCATTATAATAAAATTCTGAAGCTATGAACACATCAATGGCAGCATAATTCTTCTCGATATCCTCCTGATAAAAATCGGCATCGAATACAACTGTGACTCCTTTTTCCCTGGCCCACAGGGCAGCCTGTCTGGCTGGTTCACCCATGTCAGACAGGTGCAAAAACTTACCCTGGGTAACATAACCCTTATCTATATCATCCACGGTCAGCTGCCTTAATTTGGAGCCGCGGCCCATAAAGCTTCTGCCCTGGGTCTCCTCCTCGGACAAACATATGCAGAATGACGTCTGACCGTTTGGATCCACTATGATCCTGGATGTATCTACATTATGTCTTTTAAAATCCTCTATACAAAACCTTCCAAAAGCATCGTCTCCAACAACTCCGATAATTCCCGTCTTTACTCCCAACCTGCCCAGTGCCACCAGAGCCGAAGGAACCTTCCCTCCTCCCTGCCAGCTATAATCCATAAGTCTGCTGACACCATTGGTCACTGGAATTTTGTTGGTATGAATAAGGAAATCCATGATAGGATTTCCTATTCCTACTACCTCTATCATACAGTTCACCCCTACCCACGTTTTATGATGTACTCATCATGAGCAATATTCAATCCTCCAATACCGGTATTAACCATTATGGTATGTCGATCTCAACGTCCTCAATATATCTGCATGCCTCTTCCATAATCGGGATATAATTACCGTGTATACATGCTACGTGATGAATATAGGGACCATATATGAATTTCTTCTCCCATTTTACCCAGTCATCTACCTCCAGCCATACATAGTTTCCGTTGGTAGAAGGCCCATCCACACCCTTGCCAACGCCGGCAAATAAGCTGTATTTACCTCTGCAGCCATCAAACCTTGCGACGGTTATGTCCCCTCCTTTAAGTTCCCAGAATCCCGTAAAACGGATCAGTTCACGCTGTTCAGGGTATTTTGCAAGGCTCTGTGGGAACGGTCCGCAATGCCATAACAGTTCAGCATTTTCATTTTCAGGATGACGGATTGTCAAATCTGCCAGGAAGGGTGGAGTTTTACCAAGACTGGCGGCTTTCAGCATTGCCATGGTAACCGCACCGTTTATATCGGTCTCACAGGATACCATGAGTCCTCTGTCTATCAAGTCCCCGAATACAAAGCAGGGCCTGATTTTAAAAGCCTGCCCGAACGTCCTCCAGCACTCGCTGGCCATGGCGCTGCACTCATGTTCCCTGGCCAGATCCATAAACGCCAGCTCTAAAGCTGCTATTTTATCCATTGAATCGTCATCCATCGCGCTGCAGTCTATCTTTCCCTTTATATCAGCCACAAGAGCCTTTACCTCATCTACCCGGCCACTCAATATTTCATTGGTTTTACCGATGATCTCAACCCCTGTTATGGGTACTACCTCTATACCAAATTTCTCAAGCAGCTCGCTTTCATTTACAATTACACTAAGGAAGGGCTTCGGTCTTACACTCACCTGTCCAATGCGTAAATTTCTGAATGCCTTAACAACCGATGCAACCCGGATAAAATCCAGTAAACCCTGTTCAAATGCTTTATCGTCTATCCAGCAGTTTTCTATGTAGGTAAAGGGGACACCATACCTTAAAAGAGCCTTACTGCTTGCAAACAGTCCGCACTGGGTATCGGTCTGCCGGATACCTCTTTCCGCCGGCGGCGCCTCATCCCTTGGTCCCCACAGAAGAAATGGTTTCCCCATAACTTTCCCCAGCTTACCGACCACTTCTTCGGAACCAAAATTGCAATGGGGCATAAATACCGCGTCAACCTTTTTCTGTTTAAAGTGTTCCTCTACCTTCCGGACATCTTCTATATCGATAAGGAGTCCTTCTTCGTTCAGCCAGTCTATGTCCACAATCTCCACATCCAGTCCCGAAAGAATTGACTCGATCCGCTCCTTGATCTTTTTCCTGTTTTCCAGTGCATAGGCCACATCATACATCCTTCTCCTTGTAGGTGCAAAACCCAGGACAATTTTGTAAGAATTGAACATAATATATACCCTCCCTTATTATTTTTTGAACTGCCGTACACCTATAGAAGTGCTCTTCATTTTAAATGTGGTAACATCTGGCTGCTTTGCATGTTGCCTAAAGTGTTATACGGATGAAGTGAAAATGCCATACCTGTTCTGTTCCATATAACAAATTTACATGCTTTCATGTTGCTTGGATTATGTTAGCCTTTATTCCAGCTGATAGAATTGCAGAAAATATTTAATGGTTTTCATTTTTAATTTTATGCCCTATTTTAATATAAGTCAAGCAACCTTAACAGGTTGCCCGCGCAATTTTTCCTTGCAAAGTACCGATCATGATCTAAACACATTCTTCATAATTCTTTCTATTCTTTTATGATAAAAATCAATGAACATGCTGTAAACTATGTCGTATATTAAAAACCCTGCCTGGGCAGCCAGCCATAGCAATGGTAACGGTAGCCTGGATGAAACGCCTTCAGCAAAAACAAGGCCGGCCATTAAATACATAACTATCAGGCATATATTGAAAGATGCAAACTTGGCAATCCAGCTTACAACAATATTTCTTATCTGTTCACAAAATAATTTGATTATTCCATATAAACCAAAGAACGTGATATATGCTATGGCAATACTTTTAAAAGGAAGTAAAAAAAATGATAAAGCAGCAGTTGTCACATAAAGAAGAACTGCATAAAAAATATCCGTTTTAACTATCATAACAGATACAAAAAGGGAGCTGAAAGCCAGGAAAAACAACCTGTTCACCGGTAGCAGGGAGGCAGCTAACAAGCATATCATAATGAAACCGGCCAATATGCCTCCCAGGGATATTTTTTTAGTAACAGGTATCGAATGATTTATGAATATCATCTTTTATCACCACCTACCTAGCAGCAGGAAATAAGATCTCCGCCAAGACATTCACACAGGCAATCAGCACAGTACAGGGCGGCACAGATATCGCAGCAGTCGGATGAACTGCTGCCGGGTACCCCCCTGTATGAATGGTTCGGTTGTCTGTTCCTGTTAAACGAATTATGGAGCAGGCTTAAAGCATTACGGTATTCCTGATTGCCCGGATCCATATTCACTGCCGTCTGCAAACTGGAATAGGCGTCAGAATACCATCCCTTTCTCCACAGAATAATTCCGTTTAAATAATACCATTCGGCATTCCTGTCATATATATTTCTCAACAGGGCTTCAGCCTGGTCGTAGTCTCCTGCATTTACCCTTTCCCTTACCTGTTCAATAAGGCTATCACCATAATATCCATATGAATTATTATTATTCCAATATGCTTCATTACCGGCAGATTTGTTCCCCATCAAAATAGAGTAAGCCTCGTTTACTTCCTGAAGCTTCTCCTTTGCAACCTCTTCCAGATCGGTTCCGGCAAATTTGTCCGGATGATATTTCTTTACCAACTTTCTATATGCTGCCTTGATCTCCTGCTCGGTAGCGTTCGGCCTTACACCTAGAACCTTGTATGGATTCATCTTTCCCTTCCCCCTCGTTTAACACCATTTTAGTCTTATAGGCCAGCCCCAGATAAATTATATTCTCCAGCAGTTCAGCATTCTGCTTTATATCCAGAAGTTCGTAAGCTTTTCCTATCTCAGCCAAACAGGTCTGCAATACAAATTCAACTTCATGACGGCTACTATCTCTAATCCGGGAGGCAGAACTGTTTTTCCCGTACTTTAAAACCAATACATTATAGCTGTTGGATTTAATATCGTCTTCTATATCGGAATAGGCATCCAGTATGTAGATCCATTTCCCTAAATTATATCCCATCCACTCCAGAACCCTCCTGGTTGTCCCCTGCTGTTGTGATGATGAAATCACCAGCGACAGCAGTTTTGCAAAGGGATCGGAAGCATGATCTATGGAGAGGATTCCCTCTGTCTCGATGGAATGCAATCTGTCCAGATACTCATGTACAGCCTTATATATCCGGGGATACACAGTTTCAACCCTGTCTGCAAAAGGCTTAATCATCCTGGAGGCTAACAAAGCAAAAAAGTTTCTGTCATCCTTCCAGTTATCCAGAAGCTTATGGTATGCCATCAAAACGTTTATCATGGCGGCATAATCCACAGCCTGGTTTGCTTTTACCACCGGCTTTGACTTAAAGGGATTGGCAATACACTTTTCAAAGCGTACGTTTTCCTTGCATCCCTCAATTGAAGAATTAAGCAAAGCAAGGAAAGCTGCATCATATGTAACGGTAAACCGGCAGAGAGAATTATATCTCTTACCCAACGCCTTACATATCCCGCAGTAATAACTTCTGAAACATATATAATCCTTAACCTTTAATTCCGGCTTTAAAGGTTCAACATACCCAAACATTTATACCCCTTTATTCGACATTATTTAAAATGATTATACCATAGTTTTTACATTAGACACAGGGGAATTCATATTTTTACATCCATGGGCTTTTTCATTACGTCCTAACTATAAATGATATAAGGTCAGATACAACAGCCTGTTATCTATACACACCATACTCCAGAGCTGTATCAATAAATACCCTGTAGTTTTTCTCTGTAACCGGTGAAAGAGGAACATTTATAGGACTTGCAGTCGGCATTATTATGAATCCACCACCCTCTTTTGCTGCTTCCATGCATTTTATAGTGATGTTTCTCATTTCTTCTTCGGATGCCGTCTCCAGATCCCTGAGCTGTATATTGCCCATTATACAGAAGTGTGAACCATACAGTCTTTTTACTTCTTTCAGTTCGATATCCCCTGAAGGAGGTGCCTCAACGGGATCCAGCGCATCCGCTTCCATCTCCACAATATGAGGCAAAGCGTCCTTAATACGCCCGTGACAGTGTATTCTTGCCAGCTTTCCATAGTCATGGATAAGCTGTATCATCTTTTTATCATAGTTGCATACAAACTTGTGAAAATATTCTGTACTCAAATACGGGGGTGTAGCATACTCAGGACCAACAATACGAAACAATGGACCGGCTCCTTTTTTAAGCATGTCGTTTAAGAAGAACATGCGCTCTTCCGCAATTTTGTCAAGAAGCTTTATAAACGTGTTTGTATCGGTATATGCTTTTACGGTAAAATCCCCAAAATGAAAAAGCTCCGCTGCTGTACACAAGGGATCTGCTATATCCACCGATATTATACCCTTATCTCCCAAGGCTTCTTCAATACTCTTAAGATGGGAAGTATCAACGGGAACAAGATCATCCGGTATGGATAGATATTTTTCGATATCATAATCGTCCTTGACAAAATGTTCAACGTGCCATACAGTGTTAATCCCACAGTCAATCCTGTCCAGCTTTGTAAGTTCCCCTTTAGGGGTGGTTAAAGTAACCCGTATATACGTACTCTTCCCTTCCCTCCATTTCTCTACCCTGGTATGCTCCTGCACATACCGGTTTACCATTGAAACACCCGTCATATATATACAATCAGTCTTTTCCCGTATATAATCCATGAGTGGCCTATAGGACTCCTGTTGGTTTTCAAAGCTGTCTGAATTCCACCCTACAAGTTCATAAGTTGATATGGGTACCCTGTCAGGAATCCCGCCTTTTAACGCCTTTATAAGTCGCTCCCGCGAATTCATACAACATCCTCTTTCTATAATCCCTCTTGAGTCTTGCCTGTCATTCATGAGCCCCCTTAAAAAGACTTGTTAAAAATCCTTGCCATATAAGTATTTTATATGTTCCTGATCTGGATTACAATGTTAGCATTGTTTCAGCATTTGTATGCATGTGTAATTGACATCTGCTAATGGGATGGTTTTCTTGTAACAATAGATTTTTGTCCAGGTTTACTTATCCTGACTGCAATAAAAAAAGCCGGCTACCCGATAATACATACATAAAATCGAACAGCCGGCTTTTTCCGTTGAAACCTTGAAACATCAAGGTTTACTGTCCTGGTGCGCCTGGCGGGATTCGAACCCACGGCCTTTCGAGTCGGAGTCGAACACTCTATCCACTGAGCTACAGGCGCCTGTGCCTTGTTATTATACCACAATGTCACATGTTAAATCAATATTTTATAGTTGTAAAGTGTGTTTATTCCGTGTCTGACAACAGACAAAAAACCTCAGTCTTATCTATAAAAGTACATTAATTTTATAAAAACTTAAATCGACCTTCTCAATACATTTATTAGATGGTATAATCATGCATGTGATTACTATGAGAGAAGGGATGGATACCATGATTTTGCGCGTCATGATGGTCGACAGCAATTACGATGATCGGCGTGACATCGACAATAAAGTCAAATGGGTCGAAAATGATTTTGAATTGGTTGGTGAAGCAAACAACGGTGAAGAAGCCCTTTCTCTTCTCCCTCATGTTTCACCACATGTGATATTTACCGAGATCCGTATGCCGAAAATGGATGGCATCACATTTATTGAGAATGCAAAAAAAAGATGGCCAAACATAAAATATGTTATTGTAAGCCACTACGATTACTTTGACTACCTGCGCCAGGCAATGAAAGTAGGTGCTTATGATTATATACTTAAGCCAGTGAAAGCTGATGAGATCAATAACGTGCTATTACGAGCCAAGATTGAAATTGAAACGGGCGTACGATAATATTTCTGATAAAAAAATAATCCGTATTATATAGGAACATACAAAAGACCACCTGTACAGGTGGTCTTTATTACTACTCTATTTTTACTACCGCCTCATTGGGCTCTATAGCTACCAGCTCAACGCCGGCCGGTATATCTGCCATGATTCTTAACCTGTTCTCACCCCTGGAAATATTGGACACATCTACATATAATCTAACCGCTTCTTCATCTATACTGTTTATTACTGAAACCGGACCCCGAATGACAATCTCGGAACCGTCGGTCTCCAGTACAGCTTCAACGTTCTGTGGTTTGTTAATCATCTCAATATTGTTTATCTTCAGGGTTTTTTCGATATTTTTCTCTTTAATTCGTACCAGAACATCTACTTCTTTTGGGCTTGGCTGCGCTATTGTTATACCGTCAAGTAACTGCAGCTTCAGTGTTCTTTTTACATCCGTTGATGCTTCATTTATATCCAAAATCTCGGTTCCGATAGACTGCATACTGTCAAGAATGGATTTTTCACCGCTAACGGTTACCTGCAGGGGATAAACCTCCACCCCTACCACTTCATAGTTTTCTGCCGGAGTGCCCGCTATATTGGGTTTTACAGGTAAAACCTTTACAGGATACACCGGTATGGTCACAATGGCATATTGGGGTTCAACATTGATGTATCTTGACTCCACTACCTGTCCGTCCTCATCTATCAGCGTAATGGGGAGCGAGTTTTCAACGGTTGACGTTACGTCTTTTAGTTCTAGCTCCACCCTTGCCTGATGAAGCCTGTCTATCAATATCTCGGGACCTGACACCCTGACGGTCTCAGCTGGTTTTATTTTATATGGATATACAAGAAAACCGGAGGCTTGCTCCACATTGATATCGGGTACCAAAGGAAGATTTTTGGATACCAGCCTATCCACCCTGACCAGTATTTCAGGCTTGCGTCTTATGCTGACACCGGTAGGAAGTCCTTGTATATCTGCAAACAGCTTATGTTCACCCGGCTCGTTTATAACAGACAAATCAAGAGAACATTTTACCTGTTCAACGTCTACCCTTTCCAGATCACGGGCCCGTCCCTTTACCGATATAGTCACTTTATCGGATATATCAAATACCAGTGATAGTCCCTTAGCCCTAAATTTAGCTTCATTAACTATTTCCACAGGTATATTGTCATAGCTTCTGGAGATTTCAGGATTTTGCTCTCTTATCGCAACAAGCCACAGTATAATTGCAAATATAACAGATATTATTTTCAGTGCGAGATTCTTACTAAATCCGTTAGCCATCCTTAGACCTCCATTTAATCAAATTGAACGGCTTAGGCTCTTTATCTCCTATGTATACCTTTTCCAGTATATCCTTTAACCCCTTTCCATCAAGATACCGGGTCAGCTTTCCATCGTTGGCAAGAGAAATAACTCCGGTTTCCTCCGAAACAATTATTGCCAATGCATCTGACACTTCGGATATCCCCAGAGCGGCTCTGTGACGCGTTCCCAACTGTTTGCTTAAATTTGGATTTTCTGTCAACGGTAAAAAACAGCCCGCCGCTATTATCCTTGTTTCACGAATTATTACGGCACCATCGTGTAATGGAGTATTAGGTACGAATATGTTCTCCAGCAACTCCCGGGTTAAGTGGGCATCTAACCTGGTTCCCGTCTCCACAACATCGTTAAGCCCTGTCTTTCCTTCAATAACGATAAGGGCACCAATTTGTTCGCTGGCCAGATTCTGAACAGCCTCAACTATATCATTAATTACCGCAGAAATGTTTTCATCATTCTGACTGAACGCAACTTTTTCGAATATTTTACCTCTGCCTATCTGTTCCAAAGCTCTTCTAAGCTCCGGCTGAAAGACGATCAGCAAAGCAATGACACCCAGTTGAGCAGTATTTCTAAGTATCATAAAAATAGTATTAAGTTTTAAAATATCGCTTAACCATGTGACAAACAACAATGTAGCCAGGCCCTTCAAAACCTGTTCTGCACGGGTTTCCCGAATTAACAACATCAGTTTATACAAAACATAGGCTACAATGGCTACATCAACTGCATGGAGTAATATATCAGGGAACTGAAAATATGGCTCCAAATAAGAAATGATATTTGAAAGCCATGCCCACATGCTTCCACCCCTTACTAATCTAACCGCTAACCAGTTAGATTAGAAAAATCCCAATTATCTATATTATATACCAGCAAAAATACGATTAAAAGATCCGTTTCTGATTTTTCTGCAAATTTCATATAACAATCGACACCGGGTATCCACAATTGCTGCATTTACCTTCTTTTAATCCTTTTACTGATACAGAATACCCTCTTTCAACAACCTTATTGCCGCATTTGGGACAGTAGGTATCATTGTCTGCCCCTAAAACATTCCCGATGTAAACATAATTCAGAAATTTCCGGGCTACCTTTCTTAACTTGTAAATAACATCGGTGCGGGTGGCAGGCAGTTCCATCCGATAACCGGGGTAATACCTGGAAAGATGCCATGGTATATTTTTATCGATTCCAGCCAACCAACGGGCCAAATCCTCTATTTCCCGGACATCATCGTTAAGACCTTCAATAATGAGCGTGGTTACTTCAACATGGGATTCACCGGCAGCTTTCTCAACCGTTTGCTTAACCGTAGCCAAATCTCCACCGCACACATTTCTGTAAAACTCTTCGTTAAAAGCTTTGACATCTATGTTAAAGGCATCGATATAAGGAAGCAATTCCTTTAATGGCTCGGATTGAATATACCCGTTGGTAACCATAACGGTTTTTAGACCCTTTTCCTTGCATAACCGGGCGGTATCCAGTACATACTCATACCAGATAACCGGCTCGTTATAAGTAAAAGCAATCCCCACGCTGTCATATTCTATAGCCATATCCACCAATCTCTTGGGTTCAATATATGTTGTTACCTGTTCCATTTGAGATATATGCCAGTTCTGACAGAAGGAGCATCGGAAGTTGCACCACAGTCCTCCAACCGACAGAATGGCACTACCGGGGTGGAAATGATACAAGGGCTTTTTCTCGATTGGATCCAGAGCTACGGAAGATACCTTTGCATAACCATCAGCGTTCAATCTTCCGCCTATATTTCTTCTGTGCCTACATATTCCGGTCCTGCCCTCGGCTATTAAACAGTTATGAGGACAAAGCCTGCATCTAATCCTGCCATTTTCTTTGAAATAGAATAAAACCTCCCTCATACCGCACACCTTCTACTCATGGCGTATTACCTCAAAACGTTCTAAATCATAATGCTCATATGACCGGATCCCCGCTTTTTGCAGCGCAATCTCTATCTGTTCTCTAACCGTATTAACTCCTTCGAGATTGGGCAGCAGGAGCCCTGAGCGCCCACCGCTTTTTACAATCACACCGTATCTTTTAGGATCCAGTTCATCCTCCGAATCAATAGGTTCAGGTTTGGTTAATACATCCACCGAGTAGACAAGATCATCCAGCTCACTCGCATCAACCGGCATAAAACGGGGATCCCGGACACCGGCACTGATAGCATTATAGATGATCTCCTCGGCTATATTATCTCTCACAGGTTCAACAGTACCAATACAACCGCGAAGCTGACCATTCTTTTTTATAGAAACAAAGACGCCAGCTTTCTCCTCCAGCATTTCCCCTGGAAGATCCGCATCCGGTTCAATGATTTTACCCGTACGGATATAACTTTCTAACGAACGTCTTGCCAGACTGACGTAGATATCCTCTTTTTCACGAACTTTCTCCATACGCTGCTGCTTCCTTTTATATAGCTTATCCACCAGCTTCCGCTTTTCGTTTTTATCCTGCCTTTCAAACATGGCCACACCATACCCTACTCCAAAAGGCCCTTCATAGGACAAAACCTGAGAACTGATATTATAACCGTCAAGTGAACCCATTGCAATTATTATCGAACGAAGGCCGCATTCTCCGCCTTCATTAACCATCACCGGATCCATGGCGAAAAATCCTTCTACATCTCCGGCTTCCGCAAGTTCCATAATCCGTTTATCCAGTTTTGGCCCCATTGGATGAAAGCCGTAAGGCCCATCCTCTTTCAAACGATGGGATAAATCACCGCTTGCGATAATACATACATGCCTTCCCAGCGACTCTACAGCATCCCGGATAGCAGTCCCAAACACATAAAGTTCCTCATAGGATAAAAAAGAAATGCTGATATGAACGAGCCTGAAATCCCTGTACTGCTTTGTTACAAAGTACAGAGGAACTGTGGCTCCCCAATCAAGTGATGTGGATATCCCATACTCCGCAGCTGTTTTGCGATCAATTCCGATACAGGGTATGCCTAACCGTTGGGCTTCATCCATTATAGACTGCACCAGCTCCAGATCATTTTCAAAGGACATAGCAACTCTGGCGGCTCCGAACCTTGCAAGATTCCCTGAAAGTTTATGTTCGGACATTATTGAAATTGCATCTTGGAAAACAGGTCCGTGCGGGGTAATAACTATTATTGTTTCAGGCTTTAAATCAAGTATATGACGCCCGCATTTATTAAAAGCGTCCGTTGTATACTGTATCTTTCTTTCTTCTCCCCTTCCCACCTCGGGAATTATAATTGGTGGATGGGGCATGAGGTATGCAGCAGAGATCTTTCCCATGGATTGTACACCTCCCCTTATCTTTCAGTTTATCACAAAAAACAATAATGATACAGGTGCATCCCGGTTACAGCAAGCTAAACCTTACCATCACTCTCCTCTGTATATTTTAACAACTGCTTCTCCGTTAAATCCGCTCTTATCAAATTTCACATCTTCTTTACAATAAAAGGATCCGGGGGTTACCAACCCTTCCACCGGCAGATAGTGGTGGGGGCCCAATAAATTCTGTAGTGAGTTTATCACCTCTACCTCAATACTGTTTCTGCCGTTGTTTACGTATCCGGTTATATCAACTTTATAGGGTTTCCAGCCCAGAACAGCCACCTGGTTTCCATTAACAATAACCCTGCTTACAACTCCCCAGAAATCTCCCAGTTCGAGTTCAACCAGGTGCTCACCGTCAACATCAATTTCAAACCCGGTGGAGTATTTAACACTGCCTGAATAATATGGATATCCCTGCTGCGTCCAGTCTCCCGGTGAAATACATTCATCCTCGTTTAGCAGGAAAAACCCCCGGGAGTCCTTTGCCACCTTAAAATCACCTACAATATATATGCTCTCGAGGTTTACAAGTTGCCCGTACCTGTCGGTGTCCAGGATAATCTCATTGACCCCGGGTACAAGAGCATCTTTTATATTGTACATGGCAAACGCCCGATCCTTAAATGTCCTGCCGGTAAACTTTACCTCTTTTCCGTTTACGTAAACATTATACATATCCGGAGATTCAAGAACGGCAAATACTTCGCCTTTTAATTGTTCCCCTGTATTAAAAACATATTTAGCTTTCAACGGATACACCCTGTTCCTTTCTTCACAGGAATACATCCATGGCTGACGGGAAAATATCTGAGCTCTTTCAAAATTCAATCTGTCCCTAAGAGCATCATCTATAATAAGTACATTATCCTCTTCCTCCCATGTGTTCCCGTCAAGGGATATGCTGCATCTGTTAAGTGTTAATGAATTGTATTCAGTCCTCTTACCCTTCCATTCAGAAAGGTATATCGAATCAACTGTCTTTTTACCACTGGACTTTTTGGGAGTTAAAGCACTGTGTTTATCCGTATTTATCACCAGAAGATGAGAACCGACAGGATCAAACTCCAGGTCAATATAAACCCCGTCCTCGTATTTATAAGGCATAAGCACGGTTTTATCTCCGGTAACCGGATCCCATTCCTCAACATAATACGGTTTATCCAGTTTTAAGCGCACATTGTATGACTCTTCCTTGCTTATGTTGCATAGAAAAACTACTTTTTCGCTGCCGTTTTTCCTTACATGACAGTATATATTATGAGGATCCTTTCCATTTATTTCATCGATAGGAATAATGATATTCCCCATTTCAGCTAATATCTCTTTTAACGTACGTCCATCAGGAGCAACCCTGACTACCAAATCACTTTCAAAGAATCGCTTAAGCTCCTCGCTCTCCTGCCCATCCAAATATGATGGTGTAACACCGGTAACAACAATCCGCCCTCCACCTTCGGCAAATTCCTTAAGCAGAGAGAAGCTCGATGATCTCATAACCGTCATGGATGGCAGTATCACCGTTCGGTAAGCCATTTTTCCTATGATAAACCGGTCATCTTCAACCCTGCCGTGCCGTTGAATGATCACATCGTCGCCAAGATCGAAGGGACATTGAATTCCGGAAAGGGTTTTTACCAGAGATTTCACCGATTTTTCTATCTCATCCAACAGGCTGCTTTCCTGATTTGGACTAAACTCAGCCCATGTTGAACTTGAAGGATGAAGCACCAACACATCCCCTACAAAGTCACCCTGGGACATTATGTAAGACATTCTGCCTATATAATCCCCCAGTATTCTGTAATAATTCCACCACGGCTGATGATCCGCAAAGGACAAGGGGAAGTCCCTCTTTCTATAACCTTTGAGGGAGTATAAAACGAGATGCTGGCATACCAGATTAATTCCTAAAGCAAACTGCCAGTCAGCTACCTTTTTTTGGTCAGCAAAATTAAGCTCCCAGCCCGATGCTCCGTATGTCTCGGACATTACCCTTTCCTTGCCCAGCTGATTGGCAACACTGGAAACTTCTTTTACAATAAGCGCGTTACCAAACTGATCCCTTTCTTCTTTGGTGTTAAAAAGCATATCTATGCCCGGAACCTGCATGAATTCATAGTTGGGCATCACACTTCCGTTATATAACGGGTCGGGAAAAACGTGTTCCCAAAAATGCCCTGTAAATTTAAGATTGTTTTCCTCACACCACTCGTATATGTTTTTGGTAAACGCTTCTACAAACATGGATAAAAGAACATCCCAGAAATCAAACCTTACCTTCCTATAGTTTCCTGTATTGAAAAACAGCTCGGGCAAGTGATCAAAAATGTCATATCCTTTTTTCTTCGTGAACTCATCATCAAAATTCGCAGGCCATGGCAACCTGGCCTTACCTAGTCCTCCGGGATTAAAGTGGGGTTCGTCTGTAAATACACCGGGTATTACGGTGCCAAAGTATTGACCTACCGTCTTTTTATATGCTTCATAGGTTATCTCAATAAACTTATCCACCGCTTCTTTGTTGCAAAGATCCGTATAGGGCTGGTCATCAAAACCCGGATGCCTGGATATCCTTTTAATTCTGAATATTACAGCATCCTGTTCAATTTTCGTAGTATCCAGCACCTCCGGATCATCTATCTGTTCAAAGTTCCCTTCTCCACGGTACAGATATGCCTTAACGATATCTTCTTCCTTCTTCAATTCAGCATACGGCAGTTCTTCCATCTCAAGCACCCTTAATGCATACTCAGGGTTGTCCTTGGTTAGCATTCCTCCTGCATATCCGCTGGGGAACCTGTCCTCATCGTACAGCCATGCTTTCATGCCCAGCTTTTCCGCTTCTTCTACACAGGCTTTGATAGCCTCCATAAAACTTTCACCGAGGTATTTGTCCACCAGACCGCCCCTGGGATGCATAAAAAACCCGCCTATGCCCTGTTTATGCATCTCATGGATCTGACGGATTAACTCCTCTTTCTCCAGCTTATCATTCCATGACCAGAACGGTGCAGACCGGTATTCATTATCACAGTTCTTAAAATATTCATAATTGAACATAACTTAACTTATCCTCCTTATATCAGCCTGAACAGCTGTTTATATTATCTATGTTTCCCATGTGCAGCTGTCCAAAACAAACCTAATAATTGTTTGTTGGTTAAACAGTTTTTGAGCTGCTGAGAAAAACTTCCATGTTATCTATATCATACAGGATTTCCTGCTATGATTCTATAGATTGTTGATGTTATACTCAATTTTACAATAAACAATTTAAAAATTATACTGCTTCTTTCAAATCATCTCCCGGAGTATAAAAATTACTACCCTTGCACTACCTTCATAGCTACATCCGCCCACTCCCAAAGCCTTTGAGGTTGATAACGGACGGTGCTTATATCTTTTAAAATAAATTCTACCGGACAACCGTTGCGTACGCATATCTCCATCGTTTTTCGGAGATCTTTCTCTACAATTTCAGGATCCCAACTATCCCCGGCAAGAAATGCAGGATTAGGCTTACGTGAAAACACAAAATCGAAACCGATTTTTTCTGCAGCTAACTCCTGATCTGCCCAGGGGCTCATGGATATCTTTCTCAAGTTAGGTATTTTCCTTATTATATCAATTTTATTATGAAGCGGTTCACAGCATCCATAATATACAAGACCAAATCTCTCATACCATTTCACAGCATAATCCAGCTCAAATTCCTGATGCATGGCTGGTGATACAGTTGAAAAGATCTGAGCCATACCGTATGTCCAAAGATCTTTTGCTCTGGGCCGCCGGGGATTAAATCCGGGAGCAGGAAGCTCATCGGTATATGCACCTGAACAGTGAACGGTCCCCTGTCCGTATCCCAATAATCCTTTTTCCTCCAGCTGATCCAGCATAGAATGGTACGCCTCGCTAACTTTGGATAAAATCTTATGAATAAAATCAGGCCTCTCGATAAGATCTATAAGCGAACTTTCAACACCATGCCATTCAACAATTCGATCCCATACAGCAAAGTTGGGAATAATCCCCTGCATACGCACTTCAAGAATTCCATCGAATATATCGTGTGCCTTTTCTTCTATTTCAGCAGTTGCATCTTCATCTAAACTGACTTGCGGTATTTTTATCTTCTCAAGGTCTTCCTCAGTTTTCAGCTGGTCAATATATTGATGTCCTACCACAGTGTTATTGGG
>LFTM01000277.1:0-1006 GCA_001513505.1 Clostridiales bacterium DTU092
TTCTGATATATTTGAATATATACATCTGCTTATTTCTGGGCCGTTCTATCCGGAACTCAAGGTTTGGCCGATCAAAGCTGCCAACAAACATTTTATGATTATTTAAATTCAGCAGACGAACTATATCCTGCTGCACCCTCCGGCTGGCAGTAGCTGTAAATGCAGCTACTACAGGATTCCCTGTTTTTTCAATAAAGTCCTTTATCTTTAAATAAGCCGGCCGAAAGTTATGTCCCCACTGCGATATGCAATGAGCCTCGTCAACGGCTATAAACGATATATTAATCCCCTTAAGGGCATCAATAAACTGTTCGGAATAAAAACGTTCAGGTGCTATATATACGATTTTGTATTTCCCCTGCTTCATTTTCTGAATCCTGTTGTTGATCTCTTTTTCAGATATAATGCTGCTGATAAAGGTACAGGGGATACCCCGTTCGCTCAGCTGATCCACCTGATCTTTCATAAGGGAAATGAGGGGTGATATCACAATAGTAATTCCCGGGAAAATAAGGGCCGGAAGCTGATAACACAGAGATTTACCGCTTCCAGTAGGGAAAATGGCAACGGTTTGATTCCCCTGCAGTATGCTCTCAATAACCTGCTGCTGCCCCGGCCGAAAGGACTCAAAACCGAAATATTGGGATAAGTACTGGGTTACAGTTTTTGATTGGATCATATCTAAACTACACCTTCCCTGGCATTTCCCTAATTATTTACATAAAAACTCTTTCATTTGTCAAAATTTAAAGCATATGCTATTTTTAGTTTACACCCGGTGATTTACAAAATCAATAACTCAATATAAAAATTGCCAATTTGCTATTTTTCTATGCAATTTTTTATACGAATGCAACAAATAACCGGACGATTTTTTAAATCATCCATGGTGGCTTTCATTATATTCTTCACACAGTGCTCATTGATAGCAGTATATCCGAGTCCAGTGTATGTGCAGAATACTATGGAAATCACCTTGTGAAAAGGCTTAGAACCTGTTAACGAA
>LFTM01000277.1:1136-7031 GCA_001513505.1 Clostridiales bacterium DTU092
AAGACACTAGAACTACAAAGCTCAACAATATTCTTCAAAATTCCCCCAAAACTAAAAAAGGTTCAACAGCAGCATATGGGCTCTGTCAAACCCTTTGGGTTATACATTGAATAATGCTCAGGAAAAGCGAACGACCTTCTCCAGGTCACCCGGTCCGTGAAGAAGCTGTATATGGCTATCCTCCACATGGAGGCTTTCATCGGATTGAATACATATTCTCTTTTTAAGAGTACTCTCCAGCTGCTCCAGACCATTCTTATCTTCCGACAACCATGCGTGGGCAACGCTGGGATGGACTGTGACCACCGCACCCCAGGCTTTATTTGCCTGGAACAATCTCTCCAGTTCCTTCTCTATTTTTGCAATTACCGAAGCTTCAGAATACACTCTGCCGGTCCCGTTACAATAGGGACAAGGTTTTAAAAAAGCCGTGGAAAGACGTGGTCGTACCTTTTTCCTGGTTATTTCCACCAGACCAAGGCTGGTTAAACCTACTAAATTAGTTTTTGTTCTGTCTTTCTTCAAAGCCTGGTTAAGCACATCAAGTACTTCTTTCTGGTGCTCCTCCTGTTCCATATCAATAAAATCAACAATTATAATTCCACCTATATCACGCAATCTGATTTGATGGGCAATTTCCTCGGCAGCCTCCAGATTTGTTTTAAAGACCGTATCCTCCAGATTTGCCTTTCCAACAAATTTTCCGGTGTTTACATCAATAACCGTTAAAGCTTCGGTAGTATCGATAACTATGTAACCCCCGCTTTTTAACCATACTTTCTTTTGTATGGCTTTTTCAATTTTTGATTCTATTCCGTATATTTCAAACAGACTTCTTCTCAAATTCGTATATTCCACTCTATCTTCCAGCGATGGAGAAATGGTTCTCACAAGCTCGAGTACTTTTTCATACTGCCGTTTATCGTTAACAATCAGCTTATCCACATCCAAATCAAACATATCGCGTATTGTACGATATAACAGGCTCTCATCCTTATGTAATATTCTAGGGGCAATTCCTGCTTTCTCGTCCTCTTTTATTTTTTCCCATAGCCTGCACAGCATTTCAATATCGGGTATCAGGTCTTCCTCGTTTTTATCCCTTGCAGCCGTTCTGACTATCAGCCCTATATCCTCAGGTTTTATGGCTTCGGCAATTTGTTTGAGGCGTTGGCGCTCTTCCTCGCTTTCGATTCTTCTGGAAACCCCGACATAGTTTAGTGTGGGCATTAACACAACATACCGTCCCGGTAAAGTAATATTGGTGGTTACCCGGGCGCCTTTTGTTCCCATCGGTTCTTTTAGAATCTGAACCGTTATTTCCTGCCCCTCTCTAATAATATCATTTATAGACAATGATTTTATATTTGTCTGGTCCTTATTATCTTTATCATTATAATCGAAAACTGAATTCTCAGTATTTATATCCACTACATACAGAAATGCATTCCTTTCCAGTCCTATATCCACAAAAGCTGCCTGCATTCCCGGCAGTACGTTAACCACCCTTCCACGGTATATGTTCCCAACCAGACCATAATTTTCATCGTCTTCCATATAAAATTCTACCAGCTCGCCATCCTCCATAACAGCTACACGTGTTTGATCAAAATGAATATCAACTATTATCTGTTTCCCCAAACTCATCCACCTCTTCCAAATTCCAAAGGGGTTATCCAGCCGTTATTGCTGGAGATTAGCATATCAACCCGATGAACAGTATAAGACCTCTCTATATTGCCCTCTCCTGCATAGGCAATAAATTCATCCATCATGTCATTGGGATTTAAATATTCTCTGCTACCTGTACTTAATACAGCTTCTATTACCGTATCCGTTTTTTGAAAATTCACAATACCGGCCTTATGTATCATCGGTCTTATATTGATCAGACGTTGTTTTCCTTTTTTACCATCCTTTCTAATAATTATTTCATTTTGTTTCAAAAAATCATTGAATTTTTTATCCATATCCTTTACCGGATCATATATGGTTATTAAATAAACCGCCCGTTCAATCAGACTCATCAGGGATGAAAGGGATTCATCAACCTCCACTGCCCTCAGCAGCGTAATGCCGTTTGGAAGAACTTCATTCATGCGTTGGCATAATAATTCCGGGTTTAAATATGATTCCAAAATAATATCCATATACTCCCCTTCACTCGTCATTCCCACGGGAAGAGGAAGGGTAAAAGCCGTTCTTGGCTGTGGATTAAACCCCTGGGAAAAGGCAACAGGTATATCCGCCCTTCTCAGAGCACGGTGCAGCGTCCGCATAAGCTCCAGATGAGATATATATTTAACCCTGCCCTCTTTTGCATATTTAACCACTATCCTCATGGGCACAACCCACCTCCCAGCCTGCTTATACCGCAGCCATGACATATCTCACGGCAGTCCGGAGTCAGCTCACCTCTTAAAGCCTTTTCATACTCCCGCCATAAGAAAGCTTTTGTAACCCCAACATCTATATGGTCCCAGGGTAATACTTCCTGCTTGTCCCTCAGTCTGTTTGCATAAAACTCCGGTTCAATTTCCGATGTCCGGAAAGCCTCCTGCCATGCCGGATAGTTAAAACATTCTGCCCATCCATCAAATTTGCAGCCCATCTCCCATGCTTTTAGCAGCACTTTTCCAAGACGGCGATCACCACGTGCAAATACCGCCTCTAAAAAACTTAACTCGGAATCATGCCAGTCATAGGTAACCGACTTGATTCGAAGCTTGTCCCGAAGAAGCTCCTGCTTTTGCCTGAGCAGATCTATGGAGTCCTGAGCAACCCATTGAAAAGGGGTAAAGGGTTTGGGCACAAAGGAAGAAGTGCTAACGGTTATCTTCAGCCTGTGTGCCTGCTTGCCCCGGTTAATATCCAGATAGCATGCTCTGACTCTTCTGGCCAAATCTGCAATGCCATCCAAATCCTCCTCGGTTTCGGTGGGTAACCCGATCATAAAGTACAGCTTAACATTGTCCCATCCCAGCTCAAATGCCTGAGTCACACTGTTCATAAGATCCTCGTCGGTTACTCCCTTATTAATAACATCCCTAAGCCTCTGGGTTCCCGCTTCAGGAGCAAAGGTCAAACCTGCTTTCCGGACCTTTATCATCTCCTCAATAAACTCCCGTGAAAAGGAATCGATACGAAGAGAGGGCAAGGCAAAAGAAACCCTGCGGGACTGGAATTCGTCCATAAACTGTTTTATCAATTCTTCCAACTGGGAATAGTCACTGGTACTCAGAGATGAAAGTGAGATCTCTTCATACCCGGTATTTTTAATCAGCTCCCTGGCCAGCTCCATAAGCCTTGACATTGAACGTTCCCTTACAGGACGATATATCATACCGGCCTGGCAGAACCTGCAGCCGCGGGTACAACCCCTGAATACCTCAAGGGTAACCCGATCGTGTACAACATTCATATAAGGCACAATCATAGTCTCGGGATAATAGACATTATCAAGATCCCTGACTATCCGTTTTCGGATAACAGGCGGTACACCTTCCCGGTTGGGTTTTATTGAGCCAATAGTACCGTCTTCATTATAATCTACATCGTAAAAAGCCGGAACATATACCCCATCTATACCGGCTGCTCTTATTAAGAAATCCTGGCGATCTGCACCATTCTTTTTCCATTCCCTGTACTCATCCAGCAGTTGGTTAACTACTTCTTCACCTTCCCCCATAACCACCAAATCCAGGAAGTCTGCCAGAGGTTCAGCATTATAGGCACACGGCCCCCCTGCAATAACAAAAGGATGGCTTTTATCCCTCTCCCGGCTCATCAGGGGAATCCCGGCCAAATCAAGCATATTTATCACGTTGGTATAGCTCATCTCATATTGAAGTGTAAAGCCCAGAAAATCAAACCCGGCAACCGGATCCCGGGTTTCCAGAGCAAACAGTGGAATATTGTTTTCCCTCATCTTCTGCTCCATATCCACCCACGGTGCAAAAACACGTTCACAATAGGTGTCCTCCCGCTCATTCATAATATGGTACAGTATTTTTATACCGAGATGGGACATCCCTACTTCATACACATCGGGAAATGCAATAGCAAACCGAATTAAAACCTCAGACGGATCTTTCACTATCATGTTGTATTCATTACCCATATATCTGACAGGTTTGCTGACTTGTCCAATTATTCTATCTATAACTGCTTTGTTCATATTTCCTCCTAAACTAGTTACTTCTTTTCTATTCTACCCAAAACAAAATACATCAATTTCATCTGAAATGACGTTTATTACCCAATAAACTAAGCACGGGTGTATCCAAACCATACTCCATAAGCCCATGTACGATATCAGCCTCGCTTAAATATCCTTTAACCCTGAATCGATCGTCTACTACTACCACATTATGGTAGCACCGGGGCACAAACTTTTTTATTACATCTTTAACTGCCACGTCATATAAAACGGTTATTTCTTTAACCGGTAATATGCCTTCTTTCAATAACACATCCTTTTTATAGGTTATATCACGAAGCAGTATATATGCAGCCATCCTGTTTTCTCTGACAGCTGAATACACCAAAAATCCGGCCGTTACAAACAGTGTCGGATTGAATATTCTATAATACAAAGCATACAGACCGATCATAACAAGAAGCAGAGCAAGAAGAAACCCTCCAAAGGTTGCAATCCGGGTAGCCTTTTTTATACCCATTTCCCGGGAGAGCATTGCTCTTAGCATTCTGCCACCATCAAGAGGAAGAACCGGTAGGAGATTAAAACCTGCTATAGCTAAATTTGCCTGGATAAACAAGTCGTAATTCTCCAGGCCAAGTAAATCTGAATTACGAAATGCCAGACAACCCACAATCATTAAAATATTCGACAAAGGTCCGGCAACGGAGACAAGAACTTCATCTCTGGGACTGAGTTCGAACAAAGTCTCCAACCTGACAATCCCGCCAAAGGGAAGAAGTTCAATCTCCTTTACCCCTAACTGCAAAAATCTAGCCATCATAACGTGTGCCGTTTCGTGCACAAAAATAATTACAAAAAAAACAGCAAGCCTTGCTCCCTCACCGATCAGTATTACTATAACTAACATCAACAACAGCATTTTGTTGATGTAAATATCTATGTTAAATAAAACACCAATCTTCATATCCGTTGATCCTTCTTTTGTATTTACCGGATAACTTTACTACCCTCTTGGATCAACGGCAACGGATCCACAGGTTGTTCATCCTTCCAGGTTTCAAAATGCAACCGGTAATTTCCTGATGAATCCTCACCCATCATCCCGATTCTGTCGCCCTGCTTGACCGAAGAGCCAACCTCCACCTGAATTTCCGAACATCCTGAATATAAGGATACCCAACCGTTCCCATGATCTATCTTTATATATTTCCCATAACTCTCCTCTTCACCTGTCGCTACAACCTGACCATCAGCAGCTGAATAAACCCACCCCTGCTCCTGTGAAATAATATCAATACCCTGATTCCTGTCGCTGCCATCTTCCTGATAAACTTCTCCAAACAGCCCTGCCACTTTCCCCTCTGCCGGAGCAGTAAATATGGACTGCTGAATATCCTCACTGCTTTCCTGCTCTGCAGGAGGCTGGGTTTCCATATCCTGCTGTCCAAAAACGGCTTGTAAATTGGGTATATACTTAGAAACAAATTTTAACTTCCCCAGGGTCTCGTTTATGCTGAAATCATATGTAATAGCCTCTCTAACTCTATCCACTGCCCACCGGGTTGCAGGAATATCGATACTTTTCAGAAGTAATACTACAATAATAATCACAGCAGACACAGCCAGTCTGACTGACAGAATCGCCATTCTGGGCTGTTTGTCGCTGTTATAAGATCTTCTCGGCAGCCTTCTTCGGACACCGCCTGGAACAGGCAGGTCAATTCTAAGCCGCC